>NZ_DATNJW010000415.1:0-6850 GCF_035603715.1 Mycobacterium sp.
CGTGAACCGGGTCAACCCGCCGCTGCGTGAAACGTCCGACGCGGTGGCGCTGCGCCAGGCGCTGGCCGACGGGGTGATCGACTGCGTGGCCACCGATCACGCACCGCATGCCGAACACGAGAAGTGCGTCGAGTTCGCCGCTGCGCTGCCGGGGATGCTCGGTCTGCAGACCGCCCTGTCGGCGGTGGTGCAGGCGATGGTCATTCCCGGTCTGCTGACCTGGCGCGGTGTCGCGCGGGTGATGAGTGAGAACCCGGCCCGCATCGCCTGCCTGCCCGACCACGGGCGGCCGCTGGAAGTCGGCGAGCCCGCCAACTTGACCGTCGTGGACCCGGACGCCACCTGGACGGTGTCCGGCGCTGACATGGCCAGCCGGTCGGCCAATACCCCCTACGAAACCATGACATTGCCTGCCACCGTGACGGCAACCCTGCTGCGCGGCAAGGTCACCGCGCGCGACGGAAAGAGTCCGGCGTGAACTCGGGAACGCTGGTCGCGTCGCTGATCATGGCCGCGGTGCTGGCCCTCATCATCGCGTTCATCATTCAGCTGATGATGCGCGGTTGGCGGAAACGCGCAGAGCGCCAGGCCGAGTTGATCGGCACGCTGCCCGAGATCCCGAGCCAGGTCGGCCCAGCGGCCATCACCACCCCCGGCATCTACGTCGGCTGCACCATGGCTCCGGCCTGGAGCCAGCGGATCACCGCCGGCGACCTGGGCTACCGCAGCAAGGCGGTGCTGACTCGTCATCCCGAAGGCATCCTGGTGGAGCGCATTCGCGCGCAGCCGATCTGGATCCCAAACGAGTCGATCTCCGGGCTCCGGACCGAGCATGTGATCGCCGGAAAGGTCGCCGCCCGCGACGGAATTCTGGCGATTCGGTGGCGGCTGCCCTCAGGGGTCAAGATCGACACCGGGTTTCGCGCCGACAACCGCGACGAATACAAGGGGTGGCTGCAGAGCTGGCCGGAAGGAGTCGCGCTGTGAAGGCGATGCTGGTTCTCGACGACGGCCGGACATTCACCGGCACCGCGTTCGGCGCGATCGGCCAAACACTCGGCGAGGCAGTCTTTTCCACCGGCATGTCCGGATACCAAGAGACGCTGACCGACCCCAGCTATCACCGGCAGATCGTGGTGGCGACCGCACCGCAGATCGGTAACACCGGCTGGAACGGCGAGGACGGTGAAAGTCGCGGCGACAAGATCTGGGTCGCCGGTTACGCGGTACGCGATCCCTCGCCGCGGGTCTCGAACTGGCGAGCCACCGGGACGCTGGAAGACGAACTGGTCCGCCAGCACATCGTCGGCATCGCCAACATCGACACCCGGGCGTTGGTGCGACATCTGCGCAGCCGTGGCTCGATGAAGGCCGGCGTCTTCTCCGGTGAATCGCTCGCGTCGCCCGAGGAACTGGCCGAACGGGTGCGTGGCCAACAACCGATGCTGGGGGCCGACTTGGCCGGGCAGGTCAGCACGCCCGACACCTACGTCGTGGAACCCGAAGGGTCGCACCGGTTTACGGTGGCTGCGATTGATCTGGGGATCAAGACCAACACCCCGCGCAATTTCGCGCGGCGTGGAGTGCGGACCCGCGTGCTGCCGTCGTCGGTGACCTTCGAGCAGATTGCCGAAGTGAAGCCCGACGGAGTGTTCCTGTCCAACGGGCCCGGCGACCCGGCTACCGCCGACCACATCGTCGAGGTGACCCGCGAAGTCCTGAGCGCCGGTATCCCGTTGTTCGGCATCTGTTTCGGCAACCAGATTCTGGGGCGCGCGTTGGGCCTGTCCACCTACAAGATGGTGTTCGGCCACCGGGGCATCAACATCCCGGTGATGGACCACGCGACGGGACGGGTCGCGGTCACCGCGCAGAACCACGGCTTCGCGCTGGAGGGTGAGGCCGGTCAGCGTTTCGACACGCCGTTCGGGGCGGCGCAGGTCAGTCACACCTGCGCCAACGATGGTGTCGTCGAAGGCGTCAAACTCGTTGACGGGCCTGCGTTTTCGGTGCAGTACCACCCGGAGGCCGCGGCTGGACCGCACGACGCGGAGTACTTGTTCGACCAATTCGTCGACCTGATGACGGGGGAGAGCGGGTAATGCCACGACGGACCGACCTCAAGCACGTTCTGGTGATCGGCTCCGGGCCGATCGTCATCGGACAGGCCTGCGAGTTCGACTACTCGGGCACCCAGGCCTGCCGCGTGCTGCGTGCCGAAGGCCTCGAGGTCAGCCTGGTCAACTCCAACCCGGCCACCATCATGACCGACCCTGAATACGCCGACCACACCTACGTCGAACCCATCACCGCCGCCTTTGTCGAAAAGGTCATTGCTCAGCAGGCGGAGCGGGGCCACAAGATCGACGCGCTGCTGGCCACCCTGGGCGGTCAGACCGCACTGAACACCGCCGTCGCGCTGTACGAGAACGGCGCACTGGAACGCCACGGCGTCGAGCTGATCGGCGCCGACTTCGACGCCATCCAGCGCGGCGAGGATCGGCAGATGTTCAAGGACATCGTCGCCAAGGTCGGCGGCGAATCAGCCCGCAGCCGGGTGTGTTTCACCATGGACGAAGTCCGCGAGACCGTCGGTGAGCTCGGCCTGCCGGTGGTGGTGCGCCCGTCGTTCACCATGGGCGGTCTGGGCTCGGGCCTGGCGCACACCGCCGAAGAGGTCGACCGGATGGCCGGCGCGGGGCTGGCCGCATCCCCGAGTGCCAACGTGCTGATCGAGGAATCAATCTACGGCTGGAAGGAATTCGAGCTCGAGCTGATGCGCGACGGCAAGGACAACGTCGTGGTGGTGTGCTCGATCGAAAACGTCGACCCGATGGGCGTGCACACCGGCGACTCGGTGACCGTTGCGCCGGCGATGACGCTGACCGACCGGGAGTACCAGCGGATGCGAGATCTGGGCATCGCCATCTTGCGCGAGGTCGGCGTCGACACCGGCGGCTGCAACATTCAGTTCGCGGTCGACCCGCGCGACGGCCGGCTGATCGTCATCGAGATGAACCCGCGGGTGTCGCGGTCAAGTGCGTTGGCCTCCAAGGCCACTGGCTTCCCGATCGCCAAGATCGCGGCGAAACTCGCCGTCGGCTACACCCTCGACGAGATCCTCAACGACATCACCAAGGAAACCCCGGCCTGCTTCGAACCCACCCTGGATTACGTGGTGGTCAAGGCGCCGCGGTTCGCGTTCGAGAAATTCCCCGGCGCCGACCCCACGCTGACCACCACCATGAAATCCGTCGGTGAGGCAATGTCGTTGGGCCGCAACTTCGTCGAGGCGCTCGGCAAGGTGATGCGATCGCTGGAGACCAGCCGGGCCGGCTTCTGGACCCAGCCTGACACCGAGGGCACCGCCGACGATGCGCTGGAGCGGCTGCGGACACCCACCGAAGGCCGGCTGTACGATGTCGAACTGGCGCTGCGCCTGGGCGCATCGGTGGACCGGGTTGCCGAGGCCTCCGGCATCGACCCGTGGTTCGTCGCGCAGGTCGCCGAGCTGCTGGTGCTACGCCAGGAAGTCAGCGACGCCGCCGTGCTCGACGCCGACCTGCTGCGCAGGTGTAAGCACAGCGGGTTGTCTGACCGCCAAATCGCGGCGCTGCGACCAGAATTGGCCGGTGAAGACGGCGTGCGATCGCTGCGGCGACGGCTCGGCATCCACCCCGTCTACAAGACCGTGGACACCTGTGCCGCGGAGTTCGAGGCCAAAACGCCGTACCACTACAGCAGCTATGAGCTCGACCCCGCCGCGGAGAGTGAGGTGGCCCCGCAGACCGAACGGCCCAAGGTGCTGATCCTGGGTTCGGGTCCCAACCGGATCGGGCAGGGCATCGAATTCGACTACAGCTGCGTACACGCCGCAACGACGCTGTCGCAGGCGGGTTTTGAGACCGTCATGGTCAACTGCAACCCCGAGACGGTGTCCACCGACTACGACACTGCCGACCGGCTCTACTTCGAGCCGCTGACGTTCGAGGACGTCCTGGAAGTCTTCCACGCCGAGGAGCGATCCGGTGACGGCGGGCCGGGCGTGGTGGGCGTCATCGTGCAGCTCGGCGGCCAAACCCCGCTGGGGCTGGCGCAGCGGCTCGCCGACGCAGGTGTTCCGATCGTCGGCACCCCGCCGGAAGCGATCGATCTGGCCGAGGACCGCGGCGCGTTCGGTGACCTACTGTCGGCGGCGGGCCTGCCGGCTCCCCGCTACGGCATGGCGACGACCTTTGCGCAGGCCCGGCGGATCGCCGCCGACATCGGCTATCCGGTCCTGGTTCGGCCGTCCTACGTGCTCGGCGGGCGCGGTATGGAGATCGTCTACGACGACGAAACGCTGCAGGGCTACATCGCCCGTGCCACCGAGCTGTCGCCCGAACACCCGGTGCTGGTGGACCGCTTCCTGGAGGACGCGATCGAGATCGACGTCGATGCACTCTGCGACGGCGACGAGGTCTACATCGGCGGCATCATGGAGCACATCGAAGAGGCCGGGATTCACTCGGGGGACTCGGCGTGCGCGCTGCCTCCGGTGACCCTGGGCCGCAGCGACATCGAGAAGGTGCGCACAGCGACCGAGGCGATCGCGCACGGCATCGGCGTGATCGGGCTGCTCAATGTGCAGTACGCGTTGAAGGACGACGTCCTCTATGTGCTGGAGGCCAACCCGCGCGCCAGTCGCACCGTGCCGTTCGTCTCCAAGGCCACCGCCATACCGCTGGCTAAGGCCTGCGCCCGGATCATGCTGGGCGCCAAGATCTCTCAGCTTCGTGACGAAGGACTGCTGGCGGCTACCGGCGATGGTGGCAATGCCGCGCCGAACGCGCCGATCGCCGTCAAGGAAGCGGTGCTGCCGTTCCATCGGTTCCGGCGCGCCGACGGTTCGGGTGTGGACTCCTTGCTGGGCCCGGAGATGAAATCGACCGGTGAGGTGATGGGCATCGACCGCGACTTCGGCAGCGCGTTCGCCAAAAGCCAGACCGCGGCCTACGGATCGCTGCCGGCCTCCGGGACGGTTTTCGTGTCGGTCGCCAACCGGGACAAGCGATCACTTGTGTTTCCGGTGAAGCGGTTGGCTGATCTCGGCTTCCGGGTGCTGGCCACCGAAGGCACCGCAGAGATGCTGCGCCGCAACGGTATTCCGTGCGATGAGGTTCGCAAGCACTTCGAAGAAGCGCAGCCGGGTCGTCCGCCGATGTCGGCGGTCGATGCGATCCGCGCCGGCGAGGTCGACATGGTGTTCAACACGCCCTATGGAAACTCCGGACCACGCATCGACGGCTACGAGATCCGCTCGGCCGCAGTCGGGGTAAACATTCCCTGCGTCACGACGGTCCAGGGCGCCTCGGCCGCCGTCCAGGGCATCGAAGCCGGAATCCGCGGCGACATCGGTGTCCGCTCGCTGCAAGAGCTGCACAGCGCACTGAACAACGGCGGCGAATCGTGACGCCCGGGTTCGGCGCCCGGCTGGCCGACGCGATATCCCGCCGCGGGCCGCTGTGTCTGGGCATCGACCCGCATCCCGAACTCTTGCGGGCATGGGACCTGCCGGTCAGCGCGGGCGGCCTGGCGGCGTTCTGCGAGATCTGCGTGGCGGCCTACGCCGACTTCGCCGTCGTCAAACCTCAGGTCGCGTTTTTCGAAAGCTACGGCGCCGCAGGGTATGCGGTGCTGGAGCGGACGATGGCCGCGTTGCGCGATGCCGGCGTGCTGGTGCTGGCCGACGCCAAGCGCGGGGACATCGGCTCGACGATGGCGGCCTATGCGGTGGCCTGGGCGGGGGACTCACCGCTGGCCGCCGACGCCGTAACCGCCTCGCCGTACCTGGGTTTCGGCTCGCTGCAGCCGCTGCTGGACACTGCCGCGGCGCACGGTCGCGGAGTGTTCGTGGTGGCGGCCACGTCCAACCCGGAGGGTGCGACGGTGCAACGCGCGGAGACAGGCGGCTGCACGGTGGCCCAGTTGATCGTCGACCAGGCCGCAGCGGCCAACCATGCGATGGGCCCCGGCGCCGGTTCGGTGGGCGTCGTGGTCGGCGCGACCCTGACCGAGGTGCCCGACGTCAGCAAGCTCGGCGGGCCGGTCCTGGTACCCGGCGTCGGCTTCCAGGGTGGTCGGCCCGACACCCTGAGCGGCCTGGGTGGGGCCGTTCCGGGGCAACTGCTGCCCGCGGTGTCGCGCGACGTCCTACGGGCCGGACCGGACGTTGCAGCGGTGCGCAAAGCCGGCGAACGGATGCGCGACGCGGTCGCGTATCTGGCCGGCTGAGCCGTTCACGACCGCGATTGGCGAGCTACGACACGAGATCGTTCACTGTCGGGCCGGATGCGCTGTTCGCGGCGACACGCGCGACACGCCGCGATATTCCTAACCGGCGCAGATTCGGGTTTTTGGGCGTTCCCGAGGCGGTCGGAGCACGGTTCTCACGCCTTCCGCTCGAGAGCGGTGCACTCGATAAAAGCCCAGGTAGGGCATGCCTCGCAGCCGCGAAACCGGCCGATTGACGGCAGCAAAAACAGCGTTGACGGTCACCGGCCGGGGCCTCCCGGGTGGAACCTTCTCAGAGCCACAAGCTGCGATTTTGTAGCTTCTACCAGGGGGGCGGGTTAGATTTCGTCTGAAGGCGTGGGTACGGTCGTCACCGCTGGCTGGACTACCTAGCCAGGACAAACAAAGATCGATAGCTGTTGATGGATTGATACGGAGGAATCGTGGCCCTTCCCCAGTTGACCGACGAGCAGCGCGCGGCAGCGTTGGAGAAGGCTGCCGCCGCACGTCGAGCGCGAGCCGAGCTCAAAGACCGGCTGAAGCGCGGCGGCACCAATCTCAAGCAGGTGCTCAAGGA
>NZ_DATNJW010000416.1:0-6497 GCF_035603715.1 Mycobacterium sp.
TTCCGCCGCTCCTCGGGGAGCATGCCCGACACCGCGTGCCGGGCAGCGTCGTCCCACTGATCCGCCGGCAACGGGGACAGACGCATACGGGCTCCTCGTCTAAGAGAATCAGATTCTCATATTTGATCAATAGGTTTCCACGAACTCCGGGATTGGTCAATATTTGGGTTCCACCTGCGGTGACATTGCCTGCTCGCGCGGCCACGTCAGCTGCCCCAACCCGACCCTTACCGTGGCAGGGGTAGCCTCAAGATGTTGATTCTCGGGAATCGAGAAGCTAGTTTTCATACACGGGAGATGTCAGCGGCGAAAGCGATTCGTCGACGGGCCGACCACGGGTTCGCAACAATCACGGCATAACCGCGAGCCAATGACCAGGTGGGCCCCGAACGCCCCCGACTGAGAGGACCGGGCAGTGAACAAAGACGACATGATTTTGATCAGCGTCGACGACCACACCGTCGAGCCACCGGACATGTTCAAGGACCACCTGCCGAAGAAGTACATCGACGATGCCCCGCGGCTGGTGCACAACGACGACGGCTCGGACACCTGGCAGTTCCGCGACACGATCATCCCCAATGTCGCGCTGAACGCGGTGGCCGGTCGACCCAAAGAGGAATACGGAATAGAGCCGCAGGGCCTCGATGAGATCCGCCCGGGTTGTTACAACGTCGACGAGCGGATCAAAGACATGAACGCCGGGGGCATCCTGGCGTCGATCTGCTTCCCATCGTTCCCCGGCTTCGCCGGCCGCCTGTTCGCCACCGAGGATCACGACTTCTCGGTCGCTTTGGTGCAGGCGTACAACGACTGGCACATCGACGAATGGTGTGGCGCTTACCCGGCCCGCTTCATCCCGATGGCGATTCCGGTGATCTGGGATGCCGAAGAGTGCGCCAAAGAGGTGCGACGGGTTTCCAAAAAGGGTGTCCACGCGCTGACCTTCACCGAGAACCCGGCCGCGATGGGCTACCCCAGCTTCCACGACGACTATTGGAAGCCGCTGTGGGATGCGCTGTGCGACACCAACACAGTGATGAATATCCACATCGGTTCCTCGGGCCGGCTGGCGATCACTGCTCCGGACGCGCCGATGGACGTGATGATCACGCTGCAGCCGATGAACATCGTGCAGGCCGCCGCGGACCTGTTGTGGTCCAAACCGATCAAGGAATACCCGGACCTGAAGATCGCGCTGTCCGAGGGCGGCACTGGGTGGATTCCCTACTTCCTCGAACGGGCCGACCGGACCTACGAGATGCACTCGACGTGGACGCACCAGGACTTCAAGGGCAAGCTGCCCAGCGAGGTTTTCCGCGAGCACTTCCTGACCTGCTTCATCAGCGACAAGGTCGGTGTCAAGCTCCGCAACATGATCGGCATCGACAACATCTGCTGGGAGGCCGACTACCCGCACAGCGACTCGATGTGGCCGGGCGCGCCCGAAGAATTATGGGAAGTTCTGTCCGAGAACAGTGTGCCGGACGACGAGATCAAGAAGATGGCGTACCAGAACGCGATGAAATGGTATTCCTTCGACCCGTTCAGCCACATCACTGAAGCGCAGGCCTCGGTGGGCGCATTGCGGAAATCTGCTGAAGGACACGATGTTTCGATCCGCGCACTCAGCAAGCACAAGGACTCCAGGTCGGGTTCGTCGTTCGCGGAATTTGCGGCCAGCGCGAAAAATCTGACCGGCAACACGGACTGACGCGCCACCGGACATATCTGCGCCGGTGGCTGAACTGACAAAAGGAGACTTCGCAGTGGCCGGCGGTGGGATGAACTTCGAGCTGACCGATGACCAACAGCTGATCCGAGCGTCGGTCGCCGAGTTGGCGTCCAAGTTCGACGACCACTACTGGATGGAAAAAGACCAGGCGCACGAATTCCCGCAAGAGTTCTACGACGCGATCGCCAGCGGCGGCTGGCTCGGCATGACGATCCCCGAGGAGTACGGCGGCCACGGACTCGGCATCACCGAGGCGACGTTGCTGCTCGAGGAGGTCTCGCGATCGGGTGCTGCGATGAACGGTGCCAGCGCGATTCACCTCACCATCTTCGGCATGCAGCCAGTCGTCAAGCACGGCTCCGACGAGCTGAAGGCCAGGACCCTCCCGCGAATCGTCAATGGCGATCTGCATGTGTGCTTTGGCGTCACCGAACCCGGTGCGGGACTTGATACATCGCGCATCACGACATTCGCCAAGCGCGAAGGCGACACCTACCGGATCAACGGGCGAAAGGTGTGGATCTCCAAGGCGCTGGAGTCCGAGAAGATCCTGCTGCTGACGCGTACCACGCCGTTCGACGAGGTCACCAAGAAGACCGACGGTATGACGCTGTTCCTCACGGACCTCGATCGCGACCACGTCGACATCCGGCCGATCAAGAAGATGGGCCGCAACGCCGTCAGCTCCAACGAGGTCTTCATCGACGATCTGATCGTCCCGGTCGAGGATCGCGTAGGCGAAGAGGGACAAGGGTTTAAGTACATCCTCGACGGCCTCAACCCTGAGCGGATGCTGATCGCCGCCGAGGCGCTCGGGATCGGGCGCGTCGCGCTGGAAAAGGCCGTCAAGTACGGCAACGAGCGCGTGGTGTTCAACCGCCCGATCGGTATGAACCAGGGCCTGCAGTTCCCGCTGGCCGACTCACTGGCCCGCCTCGATGCCGCGGAACTCATTCTGCGCAAGGCCACCTGGCTGTATGACAACGGCAAACCCTGTGGCCGCGAAGCCAATACCGCGAAATACCTCTGTGCCGACGCCGGATTCGCAGCAGCCGATCGGGCGCTGCAATTGCACGGCGGGATGGGCTACTCGGAGGAGTACCACGTGTCGCGCTACTTCCGCGAGGCTCGCCTGATGAAGATCGCACCGGTCAGTCAGGAGATGATTCTCAACTTCCTCGGCGAGCACGTGCTGGGATTGCCGAGGAGTTACTGATGGCGCGGTCACTGTTCGATCTGACCGCGTTGGCGGCATGGTGATGTGATGTCGGAAACTCGGGGGCCGCTGACGGGCATCACCGTGGTGGCTCTGGAGCAGGCGGTCTCGGCGCCGATGTGTACCCGCGTGCTCGCCGATTTCGGTGCTCGTGTCATCAAGGTGGAAAACCCCAAGGGCGGAGACTTCGCCCGGTACTACGACGAAGTCGTCAACGGGCTTGCTGCGCACTTCGTTTGGGCCAACCGGGGCAAGGAGTCGGTGACACTCGACCTGAAAGCCGATGCGGGGCGGGACATTCTGCATCGGTTGCTCGACCGAGCGGATGTGCTGGTCTCCAACCTCGCTCCGGGCGCGGTCGCCAGACTCGGCGTCTCCGCCGCCGACCTGAAGCAGCGCCACCCGAACGTGATCGCGGTCGAGATCGACGGATACGGTCCCGGCGGACCGCTGTCGCACAAGCGGGCTTACGACCTGCTCGTGCAAGCGGAGTCGGGCGCCTGCGCTATCACCGGCAGTCCGGGCGCGCCCGCGAAACCAGGTCCACCGGTGGCGGACATCAGCACTGGACTGTATTCGGCGCTGTCGATTCTGGCGCTGCTCTATTCCCGCGACGCTCAGTCCACACCTGCCCAGCATGGCAACACTGTCGGACTCAGCCTGCTCGACACCATGACCGAGCTGATGGGCTATCCGCTCACCTACACCCAGCATTCCGGTATCGATCAGCAACCGTTGGGGATGAGCTCACCCGCGGTCGCGCCGTACGGTGCCTATCAGACCGCCGACGACCAGACCGTCGTGCTCGGAACGACGAACGACGCTGAGTGGCAGCGGCTTTCGCGCCAGATCATCGAGCGCGACGATCTCGCCGACGATCCACGATTTGCCAGCAACTCGTCACGCTGTGCCCACCGGGCCATCCTGGACGAGGCCATCGGCGACTGGTGTGCGCAACACGACCTGGACCATGTGCAGAAGACCGCGGATGCAGCCGGGATCGGCAATGCGCGGTACAACACGCCCAGTGAAGTGCTGGTGCACCCGCAGCTGACCGCCCGAGACCGGTGGCGTGAGGTGGATACACCTGCCGGGCCGATCCAAGCCCTGTTGCCCCCACCCGTCATCGCCGGCTTCAAGCCCCCGATGGGCGCGGTGCCAGGGCTGGGGCAGCACACCGATGCGGTGCTGGCCGAGCTCGGCGTCAGCGATGACGAGATCGACCGCCTGCGCGTATTGGGCGCCATCGGACCGGCCTACACCCGATGAGCGCCGAAGACGCTGCGCTGCTGTGCGACGACCGCGACGGTGTGCGGACGCTGACGCTGAATCGGCCACGGCGCAAGAACGCGATCAACCGTGAGCTCTGGGTCGCGCTGGCCGAAGCGCTTACTGCTGCCGACAAAGACCGCGGTGTGCGAGCTGTGGTGATCACCGGTGCCGAGGGCGCGTTTTGTTCCGGTGCCGACATCTCGACGCCCGACGACAGCCACCCCGTCCACAAGCTGCAGCGGCTGACCGACGTCGCGCTGGCGCTGCACGAGCTGTCGGTGCCCACCATCGCCAAAGTCAACGGCGTCGCGGTTGGTGCCGGGTGGAACCTGGCACTGGGCTGCGACCTGGTGGCGGCGACTCCCGAATCTACCTTCTCGCAGATCTTTTCCAAGCGCGGCTTGTCGGTGGATCTTGGCGGCTCGTGGCTGCTGCCGAAAATCGTTGGCCTGCAACAGGCCAAACGACTGGTGCTGCTGGCAGAGACCATCGACGCCGCCGAAGCGCACGCGCTGGGCCTGGTGACGTGGCTAGTGGATGCCGGCGGGATCGACGCATTCGTCGCCGACGTCGCCGACCGGCTGGCCGCCGGGCCGCCGGTTGCGTTGGCGCACAGCAAGGCGCTGCTGAACGAGGGAGTGGATCGGACCATGCGCGATGCGCTGGCCAATGAAGCACGCGCACAGGTAGGTAACTTCGCCACGGTCGATTCAGCCGAAGCGTATGCGGCTTTCGCCGAAAAGCGGGACCCGTCGTTCACGGGTCAATGGGCGGTCAAGAGATCGGAGCAGAAAAATGCGTGAAACAGTCATCGTCGAGGCCGTGCGGACGCCGGTCGGTAAGCGCAACGGTGGATTGTCGAGCATGCACGCCGCCGACCTGTCGGCCATCGTGCTCAGTGAGCTCATGGAGCGCACCGGAATCGACCCGGACATCATCGACGACGTCGTTTGGGGATGTGTGTCTCAGGTCGGCGACCAGTCCAGCAACATCGGCCGCTACGCGGTGCTGGCGGCAGGCTGGCCCGAAAGCATCCCCGGCACAACGATCAACCGGGCCTGCGGTTCCAGCCAGCAGGCTCTGGACTTCGCGGTGCAAGCGGTGATGTCCGGCCAGCAGGACGTGGTGGTGGCCGGCGGCGTAGAGGTGATGAGCCGGGTGCCACTGGGCTCGGCGAGGGCCACTGGACAGCCTTACGGTCCCAAAGTGCTTGAACGCTATAGCGGTTTCTCGTTCAACCAGGGTCTGTCGGCGGAGATGATCGCCAAGCAGTGGGGCTTCTCCCGCACCCGGCTCGACGAGTATTCCGCGTTGTCCCATGAGCGGGCCGCAGCGGCGCAGGACAGCGGCGCCTTCACTGAGCAGATCGTTCCGGTCTTTCCCACTCAAGGAGACGACGGCGCCGTCGTCGCCGCGGACGAAGGGATACGGCGGGGAACCACCGTCGAGAAATTGGCGGGTCTGAAGCCCGCATTCGACGACGCCGGCGTGATCCATGCCGGTAATTCGTCGCAAATCTCTGATGGCGCAGCGGCGTTGCTGGTCATGACGTCGCAAATGGCTGTCGAGCTGGGCCTCACGCCCTTGGTGCGATACCGGGCCGGCGCCGTGACCGGCGCGGATCCGGTGCTGATGCTCACCGGGCCCATCCCGGCCACCGAGAAGGTGCTGAAGAAGACCGGCGTCTCGATCGGCGAGATCGGTGCATTCGAGGTCAACGAGGCCTTCGCCCCGGTGCCGCTGGCGTGGCTCGACGAGACCGGCGCCGACCCGAATCTGCTCAATCCGCTGGGCGGAGCGATCGCGCTCGGTCACCCGCTGGGCGCATCAGGCGCCGTGCTGATGACTCGTCTGGCGTATCACATGCGCGACAACGGAATTCGATTCGGACTGCAGACCATGTGCGAAGGTGGCGGCACAGCCAACGCCACGCTCGTCGAACTTGTTGCCTGACAGGGGAATTCATGCGTCGAGACCTCTTCACCGAAGACCACGAAGCATTCCGCGCGCTGGCCCGCGATTTCGTCGAGAAGGAGGTGGTACCCGCCTACCCCGAGTGGGAGAAGGGCGGGCGGATGCCACGCGACGTCTTCAAGAAGATGGGTGCGCTCGGGATGCTCGGGATGGCGATTCCCGAGGAGTACGGCGGTGCCGGCGTGCCCGACTACCGCTACAACGTTGTGCTGCAAGAGGAGGCGGCCCGGGCGCTGGTAACACTGTCCACGGTGCGCACCCAACTCGAGGTGATCCTGCCGTACTTCCTGCACTACGCGA
>NZ_DATNJW010000417.1:0-11943 GCF_035603715.1 Mycobacterium sp.
TCCCAGCGAACCGAACTACTACGCGTTGTTCGCCGGTAACACACTGGTCAAGGAGAACGTCTGTCCGGTCAATGCCGGCAACGAACCCAACCTCGGCTCGCAGCTACTCGCGGCCGGCCACAGCTTCGTGGGCTTCGCGGAAAGTCTGCCCACACCGGGCTCGGAAGACTGCCGGGCGGGCAAATATGCGCGCAAGCATGTGCCGTGGGCCAGTTTCACCAATATCCCGGGCTCGCACTCGCTGCCGTTCTCGGCGTTTCCGGCCCCGTCCAACTACGCCGGCCTGCCGACCGTCTCGATGGTCATCCCCAACCTCGACGACGACATGCACGACGGTTCGATCGCGCAGGGCGACCAGTGGCTCTACCAGAACTTGTCCCAGTACGCCGCGTGGGCGAGGGCCAACAACAGCCTGCTGATCCTGACCTGGGACGAGGACGACAACACCTCCCGCAATCAGATTCCGACGGTGTTCTACGGCGCAGGAGTCCGGCCCGGCACCTACAACGAGCCGATCAGCCACTACAACGTGCTGTCCACCCTCGAGGCGATGTACGGGCTGCCCAAGCTCGGCTACGCCACCAGAGCGCCCGCCATCGCCGACATCTGGGGTGCCTGACCCCGGTCCGCGGGTAGAGCGTCGCTATTGTTTGCCGCATGGCTGCTGACCTTGTGCCAATCCGCTTGAGCCTGACCGACGGTGACCGCTACACCGTGTGGGCGCCCCGCTGGCGCGACGCCGGCGACGAGTGGGAGGCCTTTCTGGGCAAGGACGAAGACCTCTACATCTTCGAGACGCCCGCCGACCTGGTCGCGTTCGTACGCACCAACACCGACAATGACCTCGTCGACCATCCGGCGTGGAAAGAGCTGACCGAGGCCAACGCCCACAAACTGGAGCCCGCCGACGACAAGCACTTCGACCTGGTTGCGGTCGAAGACGTGGTTTCGGACAAGCCGACCGCCGACTCGTTGGAGACGCTGGCCAACGCGCTGACGATCGTCTCGTCGATCGGATCGGTGTGCGAACTGCCGGCGGTGATGAAGTTCTTCAACGGCAACCCGACGCTGGGCACGCTGAGCGGCGGGATCGACCACTTCACCGGCAAGGCCGGGCTCAAGCGGTGGCATGCCATCGCCGATGTCGTCGCACGTAGCTGGGATGACGTGCTGAGCGCCGTCGACGAGATCGTCAGCACCCCGGATGTGGACAGCACAGTGTCGGACGCCGCCGCGGCCGAGCTCGCCGAGCCGGTCGAAGAAGAACTCGAGGCCCCCGACGAACCGGAGACGGCCGACGAGGACGCCGAGACCGCGGTGCAGGACGACGCGGAGGACGACGCGCCGCCCCGGGCCGCCGGCGACAACGTGGTGCTCGGCGCCGACGAGGACTTCTGGGTGAAGGTCGGCATCGACCCGATCCGGATCATGACCAGTGCGGGCACGTTCTACTCGCTACGCTGCTACTTCGACGATCGTCCAATCTTTTTGGGCCGCAACGGTCGAATCAGCGTCTTCAGCTCCGAGCGGGCACTGGCGCGATACCTCGCCGATGAACACGACCACGATTTGTCCGACCTGAGCACGTATGCCGACATCCGCACGGCGGCCACCGATGGCTCGCTGCACGTCGATATCACCGACGACAACGTCTACGTACTGACCGGGTTGGCCGACGATCTCGCGCACGGGCCGGATGAGGTGGATCACGAGCAGCTGGATCTGGCCGTCGAGTTCCTCCGCGATGTCGGGGACTACGCCGAGGAGAACACCGTCGACGAGGCGCTCGAGACCGACCAGCCGTTGGGCCGGCTGGTGGCCTACGTCCTGGACCCCGACTCGGTGAGCGAGCCAAAGCCGCCGTACGCCAAAGCCGTGCAGTCCTACGAGGAACTGGAGCGGTTCGTGGAGTCGCGGCTAAGGCGCGAATAGCGCGTAGCCGGCTAGTCCGGGAAGTTCACGTCCTTGGTGACGGCTTTCCACTCTTCGATCGACGCCGACATTGCCGCGATCTTGTCGCGCATCGCCTTGAGCACGTCGCGGCCCAGCAGCAACCGCAGCGGTGGGTCGTCGAGCTTGGTCACCATCAGCACCGCCTCGGCCACCTTGCGCGGGTCACCCGGCAGGTGGTCGGCGAACTGCTTGATCAGGTCCTTGCGCGCCGCCACGTCGGCGTAGTCGGCGATCGGCCGGCCGGATTCTTTCATCGATCGCGTCGCCCAGTCGGTACGGAAAGCGCCCGGCTCGACAGCGGTGACCTTGATGCCCAGCGGCCGCACCTCGGTGGCCAGCGCCTCGGTCACCGCCTCCAGCGCGAATTTCGTCGACGAGTAGTACGCGTTCGGCGGGTTGGCCACCAGGCCGGTCATCGACGAGATGTTGACGATGTGCCCCGAACCGCGGGCCCGCATCGAAGGCAGCACCGCCTTGATCATGTCGACCGAACCGAAGTAGTTGACATCGAACAGCTTTCGAACCTCGGCGTCTTCGCCTTCCTCGACCGCGGACAGGTATCCGTGACCGGCGTTGTTGATCAGCACGTCGACTCCGCCGAACGCCTGCTCCGCCGCCGCGACCGCCGCCGCGATCTGGCCGGCGTCGGTCACGTCGAGCGCGACGGCGACCGCGCGGTCGCCGAACTCTTCGACGAAGTCCTGCACCGCCTCGGCCCGTCGCGCCGTCACCACCACGCTGTGGCCGTCCTCGAGCGCCGCGTGGGCGATCTCGCGCCCAAAGCCGGTCGAGCAGCCGGTGATCAACCAGCGGGCCATCTCAGGCTGTTCCTTCCGGCAGGCGCCGCAGATAGGCCTTACGACGGTCGGCCAGCTGAGTGGCCCGCTCCTGGGCGCTGACTCGCCGCAGACGTGGCACCTCGGCATCTAACCGATCCAGCTTGATCACCCGTCCGCGGGCGCCGAGATCCTCACGCGGGCCGGACTTTCCGAACTCGGCCATCCGCAGCGTCAGGATGCCTTCTCGCAGCCCATCGGAGTCGATCCAGTTCGCCACACCGGGATCGTCCGCCGAGATGACGTAGGTGTAGCTGCCGTCCTCATTGACGACCGACTGCGCCTTGTTCAGGCTGCCGGTTCGGTCGACGAGATCGAGCGTGGTGCCCCAGATGTTGCTCAGCGGAACGGTGAAGTATTCGGCGCCGCCGTCGCTCACGTCGACGACGAACGCCTCGTCCTCCGCGAGATCGAAGCGGCCCATCACGTAGACCTGGTTGCGCATCGCGCCGACCTTGTCCGCCGACCACGCCAGGTTGAAATGGTTCGGCGGCATCTTGTACACGCCGTGGCTGAGCTTTCCAGTGAAGTCCGCGAAGTGCGCCATCATCGCCGCAGTCGCCTCGGCCTGCTCGTCGCGGGTTCGGGCGGGCGTTCCCGGTGCGCCGCCCAGCCGTTGAACCTCAAAGTGATTCGGGTCGTCGCGGCCCCAATCCAGCAGCACATCGCGGATGTAGAACTCGTGCGCCTCAGGGGTGCTGCGGACATGGTTGGGCCGCCCGTTGGCGGGCTCGGCGTCGACGGTGATGGTGAAGCTGCCGTCGGAATCCACCTGCATGGTGCGGCCGTTGAGCACGTCGACGGTGCCCATGTGGGCGTCCCACAGCGTGAAGTAGTTCTCGGTCATGCGGTGGTCGCCGACCCGGCCGTGAATCTCGTAACGTTCGTCACCCGATATCGGGATCACCCGATAGACGCTGTCGGGATTGTCGATGCCCCAACGTGATCCGGGGATTCGACGGCCGTCCACCGGATGCGCCAGCCGGGTGATGCAACTGACTTTGGGTCGCAACTTGTCCTGGTTGGACGACCACACGGCGGCCGAGAACATCACCTCGGCGAACGCGTCGTCGAACCTCTCCCGCATCGCTGGGGATGCCTTCGCCCGACCCAGCCAGGTTTCGGCGACGGTCTGATAGGCCGCCTTCACCACTGGATGCTCGATCAGATCGAGCGCGGCCAGTTCCTGTTCGTGCTGGGCTGCCGTCGCAACCGGGTCGGCTACCATAAGCTCTCCTCACTTCCCGACATACTGTTCAAAACGCTTGTTGTACAACGCAAAACGATCGTCGACCTGTTCTGGAAGCAGGCCGTAATCGCCCAGTGCGTAGGGCGGCCGTGCCGCCTCGCGAGGACGTTCCTTCAGCCAGAGCTGCATCGCCGTTTCCGCCTCGGCCGTCAGTGGCAGGTCGATGGCGTCGTACACCCGGGTCACTTGTCCGATCGGGTCTGCGACCGCGTCGTCGAAGCCGATGTCGGTGACCCGGGCAGATTCGTCGGCCCAATCGTCGCGTGCCGCCATCGCGCGATCGTTGGTCCAGCCCATCCGCTGCAACCACTGCGCGCCGACCCGCTGCCGGTCGACGCTGTCGGCGTGCATCGCGTGCAGGGTGGAGTTGAGGCTGGCCCCCGAGGCGATCGTGGCGCGGGGGTCGCGGTGCATGTGCACGATGTGCAGATCGCCGAACTGGGCTCGCAATACGTCCAGATAGCCGAGGTGGGCAGGTGACTTGAGCACCCAGCGCACCGCGGCCTCACCTCGCTGCCGCTTCTGCCACTGCAGAAACTGCAGCATCCGGTGCAGGTAGTCGTAGGCCGGCGTGAAGTCCTGCTCGTCGAGCCAGGACCGGTAACGCGGAAGATGTGCGCCGGACTCGGGCACGTGTGACAAGAACGCGTCGGCCAGGAAGACGATCTCCTCTTCGGCCTCCCGCGCATACATCGGGTGAATGACGAACAGGTCCGGCGCGAGTTCGCGGGACTTGGCTTCGCGCACTTCGCTGATCGCGATGCGCGGGTCGACGTCGTTGAACTGGTGGTCGAGTCGCGGCGCGGCCTCGACCACCTCCCAGCCGTGGGCACAGTTGAACCGCGGGTCGGCCGCCAGCAGTCGCTGCAACAGCGTTGTCCCGCTGCGCATCATCCCGACAACGACGGTCGGTGCCACGATGCGCTCCTGCAGAATCTCCGGGTGTCGGCGAATCCACTCCTGAGCGCGCAACCGCATGCGCAGGCTGTGCACGATGCCCGACCGCAGGATGAGCACTCCAATCGCGTTCAGGTCCGCGGCCGCGTAGTCATCCAGTAGCACACCCAACGGATGCTCGAAATCCCCGGGCCCCCAGTCGGTCAGCGACTCCTTTCGCTGCGCATCGGCGAGCACGGCGGCAGGGGCGAAAGGCTCCACGCGGTCAGAACTTCAGGTGCTGGCTGACGTCGCCAACCTGGTCGACGAACATGATGCGGCTGTCGAACCACCACACACCGTCCAGCCGGTGGAACGTGTCCTTGTAATGCCCGGTCACGATCACCTGCAACGGCAGGTCGGGAGTGGCCTGGGTGACGCTGTAGTAGGACCGGCTGCGCGCGGTACCCTCGGCCTCGTCGATCCAGAGCTGCACATTGCTGGTGTTGTGTCTGGTCTTCGGAGTGCCGTCCTCGTAGATCCGGGTGGCCATCTCGTACATCTTCCGGACGCCGGCCGTCCCCTCGAACACCGTCTCCGGAGGTCCGTTTTCGACGCCGCAGATCCGCCCGTGCGCGAATAGTTCGGCCACGCCGTCCAAGTCGCCGCCGTCGAGGATCTCGGCGTAGTGGTAGATCAGGTTGGTGATTTCCCGGTCGCTATCACTCACCCCGAAATCCTGGCAGAACCGGCCCGAGTCTCCGTCGTTTTGGGACGAATCGCCAGGTACGTTTCCGGTCATGGGTGAACTAGACAACACCGTCGCCGTCATCACCGGCGCGGCGCGCGGGCAGGGCCGCAGCCACGCCGTCGCGTTGGCCGAGCAAGGCGCCGACATCATCGCGGTCGACATTTGCGCCGATATCGACGCGATCCCCTACCCACTGGCGACCAAATCCGATCTCGACAAAACCGCGCGGCTGGTGCAAGCCACGGGCCGCAAAGCGGTGCCCGTTATCGCCGATGTCCGCGACCTCGCCGCGTTGGAGGCGGGCGTGCAAACCGGCATCGACGACCTCGGCGACATCGACATCGTCATCGCCAATGCCGGAGTGGTGGCGATCGGCGACCCGGCGACCCGCGCCGAGCCGGTGTTCACCACGATCGTCGACACCAACCTCAAGGGTGTGTGGCACACCATGTTGGCGACGGTGCCCTCCATCATCCGCAAGGGACGCGGCGGGTCGGTCGTCTTGGTCAGCTCATCGCAAGGCCTGACCGGTCGGGGCGGTGACGGCAGCGCCGCGATGTTCGCCTACGCCGCATCCAAACACGGAGTGGTGGGCCTGATGCGATCGGCGGCGAACGCGTATGCGCCACACAAGATTCGGGTCAACTCGGTCAACCCCAGTGGTGTCGCGACACCGATGATCATCAACGACTTCGTGATAAAAGGCATGACCGAGAATCCGAATCCGGCCGTCTCGCAGATGTTGCTGCCCGACGTGCCGCTGGTCGAGTCGCAAGACGTGACCGAGGCCGTGTTGTGGCTCGTCAGCCCGCGGGCCCGTTACGTCACCGGCGTGTCGGTTCCCGTCGACGCGGGCCACCTCGTCATGTAGCTAGCCGACCAGCACCGCGTATCGCGGCTTGATCACCTCGTCGATGATCGCCAGTCGCTCGTCGAACGGGATGAACGCGGACTTCATCGCGTTGACCGTGAACCGCAGCAGGTCGCTCCAGCCATAGCCGAATGCGTCGACGAGAAGAGCCATCTCACGAGTCATCGTGGTATCGCTCATCAGCCGGTTGTCGGTGTTGACCGTGACCCGGAACCGGGTGCGGGCCAGCAGATCGAACGGATGCTCGGCGATGCTGGCGACCGCGCCGGTCTGCACGTTGGAACTCGGACACATCTCGAGCGGAACCCGCTTGTCCCGCAAGATCGATGCGAGCAAGCCGAGTCGTACTTCGCCATCGTCGGCGACGTCGATGTCGTCGACGATGCGGACTCCGTGACCCAGTCGGTCGGCGCCGCAGAATGCGATTGCCTCCTGAATGGACGGCAGCCCGAACGCCTCACCCGCATGAATCGTGAAGCGGGCGTTGTTGTTTCGCATGTACTCGAAAGCATCCAGGTGTCGGGTCGGGGGGTAGCCGGCCTCGGCGCCGGCGATGTCGAACCCGACCACGCCCTTGTCGCGGAACCGGATTGCCAGCTCGGCGATCTCGCGGGACACCGCAGCGTGCCGCATCGCGGTGACCAGGCACCGCACCACGATGGGATGCCCCGCCGCCGCGGCCGCCTTCTCGCCGTCGACGAAACCGGCAAGCACCGCGTCGGTGACGGCGTCGAACGACAACCCCCGGTTGATGTGCAATTCGGGGGCGAACCGCACCTCGGCGTAGACCACCGAGTCAGCGGCCAGATCTTCCACGCATTCGAAGGCCACCCGGTGCAACGCCTCCGGGGTCTGCATCACCGCAACGGTGTGCGAGAACGGTTCGAGGTAGCGCTCCAACGAACCACTGTGCGACGCGGTGCGAAACCACTGCGCGAGTTCATCGGCGTCGGTGCTCGGCAGGCCGTCGTAGCCGGTCTGGCCGGCGATGTCGATGACGGTGGCCGGGCGCAGGCCGCCGTCGAGATGATCGTGCAGCAGCGCCTTCGGCGCCCGCTTGATCGTCTCCAGATTCAGCGGCGTCGTCATCAGGTGATCCGATCGATGATCAGTGGCCGTGCGACCGGCGGCATGTCGGTCACGGTGAAACCCGCGTCCAGTTCGGCCATCGCCCGCGCGAACCGCTGCGGAGTATCGGTGTAGAGCGTGAACAGCGGCTCGCCGGCCGTCACTGGACTTCCGGGGCGCCGGTGGATCTGAATCCCGGCGCCGGGCTGGACTTTCTCACCCGGACGGGACCTGCCCGCGCCGAGCCGCCACACCGCCAGCCCCACTGCCATTGCGTCGATATCGCCCATTGTGCCGCTTCGCGTGGCGATAACGGTTTCGGAGTACTTACCAACCGGCAACGGTACGGACAAGTCCCCGCCCTGCGCCGCGATCAGTGCGCGGAATCGGTCCATCGCGGTCCCGTCGCGCAATGTCTGCTCCGGGTCTCCCCGGTCGATCCCGGCGATCTCCAGCATCTCGCGGGCCAGGCCCACCGTCAGCTCGACCACGTCAGGCGGGCCGCCGCCGGCCAGCACCTCCAGCGCCTCGGCGACCTCGAGCGCGTTGCCGATAGCCGCGCCGAGCGGGCGATTCATGTCGGTCAGCACCGCACAGGTCGGCAGCCCGTGTTCTGCGCCCACCGCCACCATCGTTTCGGCGAGCTCGCGAGCCAACGATTCGGATTGCACGAAGGCGCCGGAGCCGACCTTGACGTCGAGCACCAACGCACCGGCACCTTCGGCGATCTTCTTGCTCATCACCGAACTCGTGATCAGCGGCAATGACTCGACGGTCGCCGTGATGTCGCGCAGCGCATAGAGTTTCGCGTCGGCCGGCGCCAGCTGACCGGCCGCGAAGATGGCCGCGCCGATATCGCACAGCTGTTGTCGCACTTGTGCATTGGTCAACACCCCGGTGAAACCCGCGATCGACTCCAGCTTGTCCAGGGTGCCGCCGGTGTGGCCGAGTCCGCGGCCGGAGGCCTGTGGCACCGCGCCTCCGCACGCGGCGATCACGGACACCAGCGGCAGCGTGATCTTGTCCCCCACCCCGCCGGTGGAATGTTTGTCAACGGTCTTCAGTGGACTTCCGTCGCGGCGCAAGTCGGTGAAGTCCAGCTGCTCACCGGACGCCACCATGGCCGCCGTCCAGCGCGCGGTCTCGCCGTAGTCCATGCCGCGCAGGAACACCGCCATCAGCAGTGCCGACATCTGCTCGTCGGCGACCTGACCGTGGGTGTACGCGTCGATGACCCAGTCGATCGCGGCGTCCGACAGCCGGCCCCCGTCGCGTTTGGTTCTGATCACCGTCGGCGCATCGAAGTGATTCACGCGCGGTCCGGCCGGTAAGCGGCGATATCGTCCGGACCGAAGGCGTCAGGCAGTAGGACCCCGAGCCGTCGCGGCCCCTCGGGGTGGTCGATGAGCAGGTCCGGCCCGCCGTGTTCCAAGAGCACCTGACGGCACCGGCCACACGGCATCAGCAGTGCGCCGCCGCCGTCAACGCAGACCAGTGCGCGCAGCCTGCCGCCGCCCGTCGAATGCAGGGCACACACCACCGCGCACTCGGCGCAGAGACCTAGCCCATATGAGACATTCTCCACATTGCAGCCGGTGATGATCCGGCCGTCATCGACCACCGCGGCTGCGCCCACGGGGAACCCCGAGTACGGCGCATATGCCCCGCGTGCTGCGTGGATTGCTTTGTCCCGCAGCGATTTCCAGTCAATCGTGTCGGCCACGATCCCCGTACCGCACATAGCTGCAATGCATCCGACTACCCCACTTACTGTTGGCTACTTCACAAGGCCAGCCTAGATTCTGCGCGCGTAAAGGCGTCGGCGGACACGAAGTGCTTGATTCGGCAGCAAGAATGGGGCTAATCGGCCGGGAGAATCGGGCTAGATTAAGTAGCCCACTGCAGTCGTTACGAGAGTGGAGACGCTGATGACGACGACGACATCTGCGAATCCGGCTACGCCGGAGGGATCATCGCGCCTACGGCGGCTACGCCGGACCCTCTACCGGGGCGATCCGGGAATGTGGTCGTGGGTGCTGCACCGCATCACCGGAGCGACCGTCTTCTTCTTCCTGTTCATCCACGTGCTGGACACCGCGCTGGTCCGGATCAGCCCGCAGGCCTACAACGAAGTCATCTCGACGTACAAGACGCCGATCGTGGGCTTGATGGAGCTGGGGCTGGTGGCCGCGGTGCTTTACCACGCGCTCAACGGCATCCGTGTCATTCTGATCGACTTCTGGGCACAGGGCCCGCGGTATCAGCGGCTGATGCTGTGGACGATTGGCATCGTGTGGACGTTGGTGATGGTCCCGGCGGGAGTCGTCGTGGCGATCCACATGATCGGGCACTTCCGATGAGCTCACCCGACCTTCAACTCGGCCGCGGGCAGATCGCCCCGGTGCGGCAGCGCAGCCACGACCGTCCGGCCAGTCTGGACAACCCACGATCCCCACGCCGGCGCTCCGGCATGCCCAACTTCGAGAAATACGCCTGGCTGTTCATGCGGTTCTCCGGCATCGTGCTGGTATTCCTGGCCCTCGGGCATTTGTTCGTGATGCTGATGTGGCAGGACGGCGTCTATCGCATCGACTTCAACTACGTTGCGCAGCGCTGGCACTCGCCGTTCTGGCAGACCTGGGATCTGCTGTTGCTCTGGCTGGCACAGCTGCACGGCGGCAACGGCCTTCGCACCATCATCGACGACTACAGCCGCAAGGATTCCACCCGTTTCTGGCTGAACACCCTGCTGGCGTTGTCGATGGCCTTCACGTTGGTGCTGGGCACATATGTGCTGCTGACGTTCGACCCGAACATTTCCTGAAAGGCGAGCCGTGATTAGCGAACACCGTTACGACGTGGTGATCGTCGGTGCCGGCGGCGCCGGGATGCGGGCCGCCGTGGAGGCCGGGCCCCGGGTGCGCACAGCGGTTCTGACGAAGCTCTACCCGACCCGAAGCCATACCGGCGCGGCCCAGGGCGGCATGTGCGCGGCGCTGGCCAACGTCGAGGACGACAACTGGGAGTGGCACACCTTCGACACCGTCAAGGGCGGCGACTATCTCGCCGATCAGGACGCCGTCGAGATCATGTGCAAGGAAGCCATCGACGCGGTGCTCGATCTGGAAAAGATGGGGATGCCGTTCAACCGGACGCCGGAGGGCCGCATCGACCAGCGCCGCTTCGGCGGCCACACCCGAGACCACGGCAAGGCCCCGGTACGCCGATCCTGTTACGCCGCAGACCGTACCGGCCACATGATTCTGCAGACGCTGTACCAGAACTGCGTCAAGCACGACGTCGAGTTCTTCAACGAGTTCTACGCTCTTGACCTGGTGCTCACCGAGACCCCGAAGGGCCCGGTGGCCACCGGCGTGGTGGCCTACGAACTGGCCACCGGCCACATTCACGTCTTCCACGCCAAGGCCGTCGTGCTCGCCACCGGCGGTTCGGGCCGGATGTACAAGACCACGTCGAACGCCCACACGCTGACCGGTGATGGTATCGGCATCGTGTTCCGCAAAGGACTTCCGTTGGAGGACATGGAATTTCATCAGTTCCACCCGACCGGCCTGGCGGGCCTGGGCATCCTGATCTCGGAGGCGGTGCGCGGCGAGGGCGGCCGGCTGCTGAACGGGGAAGGCGAGCGCTTCATGGAGCGCTACGCGCCGACGATCGTCGACCTGGCTCCCCGTGACATCGTCGCCCGCTCGATGGTGCGCGAAGTGCTCGAGGGCCGCGGGGCGGGTCCACACAAGGACTATGTCTACATCGACGTCCGTCACCTCGGTGCGGATGTGTTGGCCGCCAAGCTGCCCGACATCACCGAGTTCGCCCGCACCTACCTCGGAGTGGACCCGGTCAAAGAATTGGTTCCGGTCTACCCGACGTGCCACTACGTGATGGGCGGCATCCCGACCACGATCACCGGTCAGGTGCTGCGGGACAACACCAACACCGTGCCGGGTCTGTACGCGGCCGGCGAATGTGCATGCGTATCGGTGCACGGCGCCAACCGACTCGGCACCAATTCGCTGTTGGACATCAACGTCTTTGGCCGGCGCGCCGGCATCGCGGCGGCCGCCTACGCCAAGGGTCACGACTTCGTCGACATGCCACCGGACCCGGCCACGATGGTAGTCGGCTGGGTCGGCGACATCCTGTCCGAGCACGGCAACGAGCGGGTCGCCGATATTCGCGGCGCGCTGCAACAGACGATGGACAACAATGCCGCGGTGTTCCGCACCGAGGAGACGCTCAAGCAGGCGCTCACCGATATTCACGCGCTCAAGGAGCGGTATTCCCGAATCTCGGTGCACGACAAGGGAAAGCGCTTCAA
>NZ_DATNJW010000418.1:0-5251 GCF_035603715.1 Mycobacterium sp.
CGCAGCGAAAAACCCACCTGCGCAACAAAATCAGGCTCCAACTCGGCCACCGCCGCAGCAAACGCCGGCTCATCGGCCAACAACTGCCGACCCATCCCCGCCCACTGCGAACCCTGACCCGAATACAAGAACACCGTGCCCTTGCCGCGCGGTACGTCGTGCGGAGCAACAACTCCGGGTGTCGGCTGGCCGGCGGCCAGCGCCCGCAGTCCCGCGACGAGCTCGGCGCGGTCGCGCGCGGAAACGGTGGCGATCTTGTTGTGCCGGCTGCGGTACAGGTTGACGGTGTGCGCGATGTCGGCCAACGGCACATCGGCGCCCTGACCTGACATCCAATCTGCCAGCGCCGCAGCCCATGCCGCGATCCGCTGCTCGGTCTTCCCGGAGATCGTCAGCGTCGTCACTGGTGACGCCGGGTCGGCTGCGGCGGCGGGCACGGGGTCCGGGCCTTGCTCGATCACGACGTGTGCGTTCGTCCCGCCGATGCCGAACGACGAGATGGCGGCTCGGCGCGGGCCTTCCTCCGCCGGCCAGGGACGGAGCTCGGTGGGGACGAACAGCCGGGTGGACTTGTGGTCGATCGCCGGATTCCATTGCGAGAAGTTGAGATTCGGCGGGATCTGGGACCGCTGCACCGACAGCGCGGCCTTGATGAACCCGGCGATACCGGCCGCGGCCTCCAAGTGGCCGAAGTTGGATTTCACTGCGCCAAGGGCACAGTCGCCGTCGCCCTTCCCGTACTGGTCGGCCAGTGCTTCGAATTCGATGGGGTCACCAAGCCCGGTGCCGGTGCCGTGCGCCTCGATGTAGTTCACCGAGCGGGCGGGCACGTCGCCGCTCCGCAGTGCGCTCCTGATCACGTCTTGTTGCGCAATGGTGTTGGGCGCGGTCAGTCCGTTGGACCGGCCGTCCTGATTGACGGCGGAGCCCCGCACGACGGCCAGCACCCGGTCCCCGTCGCGCACCGCGTCGGTCAGCCGTTTGAGTACCACGACACCGCAACCCTCGCCGCGGACGAATCCGTCGGCGCGAGAGTCGAAGGAGTAGCAGCGGCCGTTCGGGGACAGCATTCCCCACTTGGCCATTGCGATCTGGGTTTCCGGGCGCAGGATCAGGCTGACCCCGCCGGCCAGGGCCAGGTCGCTTTCCCGTAGCCGCAGGCTCTGGCAGGCCAGATGGATCGTCACCAACGACGACGAGCACGCGGAGTCGATGGCAACCGCCGGACCGCGCAACCCCAACAGGTACGCGATGCGACCGACGGCCACCGCGTGCGCATTGCCGGTCGCGGAGTAGGCGTCGATGGCATCCGGGTTGGCTGCCGAAATCGTTTGGTATTCGCCGTAATAGACGCCCATCAGGACGGCGGCACGTACACCGGACAGATCCTCGGTCGCAATCCCGGCATGCTCGAGCGCTTCGTAGGCGACCTCGAGCATCAACCGCTGCTGGGGATCCATCGCCTCGGCTTCGCGTGGCGAGATACCGAAGTAGTCGGCGTCGAAGCCGGCCACGTCGGACAGGAAGCCGCCCCACTTGGACGACATCCGTCCGGGCGCGAACTGATCTGCGTCGTAGAACTCGTCGGCGTTCCAGCGGTCCGCCGGGATCTCGCTGATCCCGTCGCCGCCGTTGGCCAGGAAGTTCCAGTAGCCCTCGGGGCCGTCAGCGCCGCCGGGGAAACGGCACCCGATGCCCACCACCGCGATCGGCTCAGCGGAGACGACCCGGGACGAACTGTCGAATTTCTGCGTGATCGCGTCCCGCTGTTCGCCGGACATCGCCGAAACTCTGTCGTAAATGGTCGCCATCAGAAAATACCGCTTTCACTGCTCGCCGAAGCCGATTCGACGCTGTCGAACAAGTCATCCAACACGCTGCGCTCCGGTTCGGTCGCCGAACCGGCGGATTCTTCCTCCGGCGCGTCCGCGGGCGCAAGCAGACCGGCCACATATGTGGCCAGCGATGCGATGGTCGGATGGTTGAACAACATATTCGCCGACACGTCCAGTCCGACCAACTTCTTGGTCTCCTTGAGGACCGTCATGGCCATCATCGAATCCAGGCCCAGCTCGGGGAACGGCGCGTCGAGCTTGATCGCCGACGGCGACATCCTCAGCTCGCGCCCCAAGATGGCCTGCAACCGGGTCTGCAGTTCGGTGAGCCGCTCCTCGGCCGACAATGTGGACCAGTCCGGAGCCGCGGCTACCGCGGGGTCGTCACCGGGCGCTTTGTGCTCAACGCTCGCGACGGTGGCGTTGAACTCGGAGGCGATCTTTTCGAAGTAGTCCAGGTCGCGGAATTCCGGAGTGGCCGCGACCGCGCGGTCGAGCCGCAGCCGTCCGACACCCACCCGGTTGAGCGGGCCGCCGACCAGGGTCTGCAGCGCCTCGATGCCCTCGTCGGGCGTGATCGGGTCGAGCACGCTGTAGGTCAACTTGCTGCTCATACCGACGGCGGACCACTGACCCCAGTTGATCGCGGTGGCGGGCCGCCCGGACGCGCGTCGCCACGTCATCAGGGCGTCGAGCCAGGCGTTGCCGGTCGCGTAGGCCAGCTGGCCGGGCAGTCCGAGCATGGTGGCCATCGACGAGAAGCCGACCCACCAGTCCATGTCCTTGTCGGCGGTCGCGGCGTTCAGTCGCAGCGCGCCGGCAACCTTGGGCGTCCAGACTCGCTGCATCCCTTCCCGGGTAAGCGCGGTCACCAGGCCGTCGCCGGTCACACCGGCGCCGTGCACGAGTCCGCGCAGCGGTCGTCCGGTCTCTTCGGCCGCTGCCACCAACTGCTCGGCCACCCGGGGGGTGGCGATGTCGCCGGCCACGAAGACGACTTCGGTGCCGTCGCCCAGTGCGTCCAGGGCCTTGCGTTGCGCTTCGGAGGGTTCACTGCGGCCGTTGAGCACAATCCGGCCCGCACCACGCTGCACCAGCCAGCGGGTGACGACGGTGCCCAGCCCACCCAGTCCGCCGGTGATGATGTAGGAGCCGTCCGCGCGGACCACCGCTTCGTGGTGGTCGCCGTCCAGCGTCGCCCGCACCAGTCGCTCGACGTAGCGGCCGTCCTCGCGCAGTGCGACGATGTCGTCGCCGGTCGATGCGGCCAACTCAGTCGTCAGCGCGGCGACGAGGTCACCGGCGCTGCCCACGTCGAGCAGGGTGGCACCGAGATCAGGTTCGCCGGCCAGGACACGGGCCGCTTCGCCGGGGAACCGCCAGTTGCGGATGAGGCCTTTGAGCGCGCCGATCGCCGGGTCGCCGGGCTCGTTGTCGTGAACCGACAACCCGTCGCGGGTGACCAGCCACAACCGCGGTGACTTGCCCTTCCAGCCGTCGACGGCCGCGTGAGCGGCGGCCGAGATCTGCACGATCAAGTCTTGCGCGCGGCTGAGCGCGGCCTCGGTGTCGGCACCGTCGAACGGATGCTGCGCCAGTAGCACGACGATGCCCACCGGCGGGAACTGCGAATCGTCGCCGGTCTTGGCGAAGGCTTCGGTCACTGCGGACTGGTCGGCCAACGCCGCGCTGATCACGCGCCGAGTCGGTGACGTGAACCGGTTCGTGATCTCCGCTGCGAGTGCCGTTGTCTCCGAATCAGATTCGGCCAGCAGCACCCAGGTACCGGCTGCCACCGCATCGCCTTGCGGCGCTGGGTTCTGCACCCATGCGGCGTCGAAGATCTTCTGCTCCAGCGACAGCGGCACACTGGCCAGGTCCACCGGCTTCAGCTCGATGCCGGTCAGCTCCGCGATCGTGACCCCGGTGTCGTCGGTGAAAACGATGCGGCCCCGGTGTCCGTCCTGCCCCTGATCGACCAGTTCGGTGTGGCTACGTACCCGGCCGCGGATCGGGCCGAACACCCGGATCGTCTCCACCGAAACCGCCTGATAAGACGTCTCGTCCGACCTCGCGGGGAGGGCGGCGGCCAGTTGCCGCAGCGCCGCGTCGAGCAATACCGGATGGATGCGGTACTCGGGGTGATCGGCGACCTCGTCGGGCAGCACGATCTCGGCGCCCTCACCGTCCTGCTTGCCGGCCGGCCCGCCGACCAGGTCGATATCGGCCACCGCGTAGCGGGACCAGCTGCCGCCGGCCGAGCGGGCTTGGATTTCAACGCGATTCACGTCCGAGCCTTGCGAAAGCTGTGTCGTGACGCGGGTCTGGGCGTCCAGGATCAGCGGCCGTTCGATCTCCAGCGCCGTGACGACGGATGCGCCGAGGGCCTGGCCGGCTGCGGCCAACGCCATCTCGGCGAAGCCGGCCGCCGAGACGACCGCCCGGCCCTGAATCGTGTGATCGGCCAGCCACGGCAGCGCCTCGACATCGATGTCGGTCTGCCACACATGCTCATGACCGGAAGGCATCTCGACGTGCGCACCGAGCAGCGGGTGGACGTTGGTCAGCCGTTGTCCGGCCGGCTTCTTCTCGACCCAGTAGCTGGCGTGCAGCCACGGCGACGCGGGTATGTCGACGCGGCGCCGACCGTCGGTATCGGGGGCCGTTACGCCGAGTGTGGCGAGTTGCTCATGGACAGAGAGTGTTTCGTCGTCGCCACGCTTCATCGCCGCGGTGACGTTGAAGCGATCGCGCGACGACACCGCGGCCAGCGTCTCGCCGATGCCGTGGGTGAGCAAGGGGTGCGGGCTGACTTCGACGAACGTGGTGTGGTTTTCCGCGGCTTTCGCGACCGCCTGGCTGAACCGCACCGGATTACGCAGGTTCACCACCCAGTAGTCGGCGTCGAACTTCGCTGCCTCGGATTCACCGGCCGTGCTGACCAACGGAATCCGCGGCGTCATCGGCTTCAAATCGGAGAGCGCTTCTTTGAGCTCAGCCAGGATCGGGTCGACCGTCGGATGGTGCGAGGCCACATCCACCTCGATGCGACGGGCGAGCAGACCTTGCGCGTCGACCGCCTCGATCGCGGCGTCGACCTGATCGGGCGGGCCTGCGATCACCGTCTGCTCCGGGGCGGCATACACCGCCACCGTGACATCGGGGTACTGCCCGACCAGCTTCTCGGCTTCCTCGGCGTCCAGCTCGACCAGTGCCATCGCGCCCTGGCCCGACAAGCGGGACATCAACTTCGACCGCGTCGCAATCACTTTCAGGCCGTCCGCCGGGCTCAACGCACCGGACACCACCGCCGCGGTCACCTCACCCATCGAATGACCGATCACCGCATCGGGTTCTACGCCGTAGGAGCGCCACAACCCGGTCAACGCCAACTGCATACCCACCAACACCGGCTG
>NZ_DATNJW010000419.1:0-10542 GCF_035603715.1 Mycobacterium sp.
TCACGCCCCGGCCGGTGCCGATAGTGGCCACCGAACATCTGCACGAGCTGATGGTGTCGGTGCCCGAACAGGCCAGGCAGCTGCTGTCGCTGCTGGAAGAGCGTGGGATCGGGCAATGGGCATCGTTCTCTGACCTGATTGCCGACTGCCGCGCGTCCATCGAGATCGTCGGCCGCTTCCTGGCTCTCCTCGAGCTGTATCGGTCCCGGGCGGTAGCATTCGATCAGTCAGAACCGCTTGGTGTGCTCCAGGTTTCGTGGACCGGAGAACAGCCGACCAACGATGCGTTGCTGCGGGCAGAGGCGCTCGAAGCTCAAGAATTGCGAGACCAATACTCATGATTGACGGCGCCGGCGACGATGCAGAGCGGAGCGATGAGGAGCGGCGCATGATCAGCGCCGACGACGAAGCGCCCGAACCGGACTTTGCGGTCGACGGCCCCGATCCGAACCTCGGCATCCGCGCCGTCGACGATGCAGAGCGGAGCGATGAGGAGCGGCGCATATTCGAAGTCGCGACAGCGCCCGAACTCGACGACGATGAACTGGGCGCGGTGCTCGAGGCCCTGCTGCTGGTCGTCGACACCCCGGTGACGGTTGAGGCGCTGGCCGCAGCCACCGAGCAACCGGCCTATCGCGTCGCCGCCAAGCTGCGAGTAATGGCGGATGCATTCACCGAACGCGACAGCGGCATCGACCTGCGCGAGGCCGGCGGGGGATGGCGGTTGTACACCCGGGCCCGGTTCGCGCCCTACGTTGAGCGCTTGCTGCTGGACGGATCTCGCTCGAAGCTCACCCGGGCGGCGCTGGAGACACTCGCGGTGGTGGCCTACCGCCAACCCGTGACACGCGCACGGGTGAGCGCGGTGCGCGGGGTCAACGTCGACGCGGTCATGCGCACGCTGCTGGCGCGCGGGTTGATCACCGAAGCGGGCACCGACGCCGACACCGGGGCGGTGACCTTCGCGACCACCGAGCTGTTCTTGGAACGCCTCGGACTGTCGTCGCTGACCGATCTGCCCGATATCGCACCACTGCTTCCCGACGTCGACATGATCGACGACCTGAGCGAATCCCTGGACGCTGAACCACGTTTCGTCAAGCTCGGCGGCGGTCCGGTCTCCGACGATCCGCCGTTGTCATTCGATGTGGATCACGAGTGATGGTCACCGACAGCGAACCCAGCGGGGTTCGCCTGCAGAAAGTGCTGTCGCAGGCCGGGATTGCCTCGCGGCGGGTTGCCGAGAGAATGATCATCGACGGCCGCGTCGAGGTCGACGGACAGTTGGTCACCGAGCTCGGCACCAGGGTCGACCCGGATGCCTCGGTGATCCGAGTCGACGGGGCCCGGGTGGTTCTGGATGACTCGCTGGTGTATCTGGCGCTGAACAAGCCGCGCGGCATGCAATCGACGATGTCTGACGATCGTGGCCGGCCCTGCATCGGCGATCTGGTCGAACACCGAGTTCGGGGCAACAAGAAGCTTTTTCATGTGGGACGGCTCGACGCCGACACCGAGGGCCTGATCTTGCTGACCAACGATGGCGAGCTTGCTCATCGGCTGATGCATCCCTCGTTTGAAGTACCCAAGACCTACCTGGCGACGGTCAACGGATCGGTTCCGCGTGGTCTCGGCAAGAAACTCCGGGCCGGAATCGAGTTGGACGACGGGCCGGTGGCGGTCGACGATTTCGCAGTGGTCGACGCCATTCCCGGTAAAACGCTGCTTCGAGTCACGCTGCACGAGGGACGTAAACGCATTGTGCGCCGGATGCTGGCCGAGGTGGGATTTCCAGTGCAGACGCTGGTCCGCACCGATATCGGCGCAGTGGCACTGGGAGAGCAGCGGCCGGGCAGCATTCGGGCTCTGCGCCGCAACGAGATCGGGGAGCTCTACAAAGCGGTAGGGCTGTGACCCCAGTCGTTGTCGCGGTAGACGGCCCGGCGGGCACCGGAAAGTCGTCGGTATCAAGGGGATTGGCGCATGCATTGCAGGCCCGGTACCTGGATACCGGTGCGATGTATCGCATCGTGACGCTGGCTGTACTGCGCGCCGGAATCGACCTCACCGACCAGGACGGCGTAGCAGCAGTCGCGTCCAGCACCAAGCTGTCGGTGGGTTTCGACCCCGGTGAGGATCGTAGTTACCTTGACGGCGAAGATGTTTCGTCGGAAATCCGTGGCGAGCAGGTCACCAAGGCGGTGTCAGCGGTGTCGTCTGTTCCCGCCGTCCGCGCCCGACTTGTCGGCTTGCAGCGCACCCTGGCCAGTGGACCCGGCAGCGTCGTGGTCGAGGGACGCGACATTGGGACCGTGGTGTTGCCCGACGCCGACGTCAAGATCTACCTGACCGCGTCGGCCGAGACGCGGGCACGGCGCCGTAATGATCAAAATGTCGCCGCCGGTTTGATCGACGACTATGACTCAGTGCTTGCCGACGTTCGCCGCCGCGATCACCTGGACTCGACGCGCGCGGTGTCGCCGTTGCGGGCCGCGTCGGATGCTGTGGTCGTCGATACCAGCGAGATGACCGAATCCGAAGTGATCGCTCACCTCCTGCAGTTGGTCAAGCAGCGAAGCGAGGCGGTTCGGTGAGCGAAGACGGCACGTGGGTTGACGAAAGCGAGTGGGAATCAACGGGATTCGTTGATTCCATCGAAGATGTGGCCGGTGGTCCGCCACCAGTGGTGGCCGTGGTGGGCCGGCCCAACGTCGGCAAGTCGTCGCTGGTCAACCGAATCCTGGGCCGACGGGAAGCGGTGGTTCAGGACGTGCCCGGGGTGACCCGTGACCGGGTGTCCTACGACGCCTTGTGGACCGGACGCCGGTTCGTCGTGCAGGACACCGGGGGATGGGAGCCCGACGCCGAAGGCCTGCAGATGCTGGTAGCCGAGCAGGCATCGGTGGCCATGCGTACCGCCGACGCGGTGATCCTGGTGGTGGACGCAGTCGTCGGTGCGACCGCCGGTGACGAAGCTGCGGCTCGTATCCTGCGCCGCTCCGGCAAGCCGGTCTTCCTGGCCGCCAACAAAGTTGACAGTGAGAAGGGCGAAGCCGATGCCGCCGCGTTGTGGTCGTTGGGCGTCGGTGAGCCGCACGCGATCAGCGCGATACACGGTCGCGGCGTAGCCGATCTGCTTGATGCCGTCGTCGGTGCGCTGCCGGAGGTCGCCGAACTGACCTCCACGCAGACCGGTCCGCGGCGGGTGGCATTGGTGGGCAAGCCCAACGTCGGCAAGAGCTCGCTGCTGAACCGGTTGGCGGGCGATGAGCGATCGGTGGTGCACGATGTCGCCGGCACCACGGTCGATCCAGTGGACTCGTTGATCGAATTGGACGGCAAGGTCTGGCGTTTCGTCGACACCGCCGGCTTGCGCCGCAAGGTGGGTCAGGCCAGCGGCCACGAGTTCTACGCCTCGGTGCGCACCCACGGAGCGATTGACGCCGCCGAGGTGGTGATCGTGCTGATCGACGGATCGGTGCCGTTGACCGAGCAGGATCTGCGGGTGCTGTCGATGGTCATCGAGGCCGGGCGGGCGCTGGTGTTGGCGTTCAACAAATGGGACCTGGTCGACGAGGATCGCCGCTACGTGCTGGACAACGAGATCGACCGCGAACTGGTGCAGGTGCGGTGGGCGCAGCGAGTCAACATCTCGGCGAAAACCGGCCGCGCGGTGCAGAAGTTGGTGCCGGCGTTGGAGAGTGCGCTGGCGTCGTGGGACGCCCGGATCGGTACCGGCCGGTTGAACACCTGGATCAAGGAAGTGGTGGCGGCGACACCGCCGCCGGTGCGCGGCGGTAAACAGCCGCGGATTCTGTTCGCCACCCAGGCCGCTGCTCGGCCGCCAACGTTCGTGCTGTTCACCTCCGGCTTCTTGGAAGCGGGCTACCGCCGATTTTTGGAGCGACGGCTGCGCGAAACTTTCGGCTTCGAAGGCAGCCCGATTCGCATCAACGTCCGGGTCCGCGAGAAGCGCAAGCCCAAGTCGCGCTGAGGGCGGAACGAGCAGTGCTGTAACTCATATTTACCCATGAGTTGAGCCGGATAGGGTTTTGTCAGTGTCGTTGTCGCAAGGGATCTTGATCGTCCTCGCCGCCGTGGGGGCCGGCGCGATCAATGCCGTTGTCGGTTCGGGGACGTTGATCACGTTTCCGACGCTTGTCGCGATGGGATATCCGCCGGTGACGTCGACGATGTCCAACGCGGTGGGCCTGGTTGCGGGCAATGCCTCAAGCACCTGGGGCTACCGGCGTGAGCTGCGCGGTCAGGGCGGCCGGCTGGTGTGGCAGATTCCCGCTTCGGTTCTCGGCGCGATGCTGGGTGCTTGGCTGCTCTTGCACCTTCCGGAGAAACTGTTCACCGCGGTGGTGCCGGTGCTGCTGATCATCGCGCTGGTCCTGGTGGTCGTTGGTCCGCGTATCCAAGCGTGGGCGCAGGAACGGGCGAAGAAGGCAGGTCAGTCCGCCGAAGACATTTCGCCCGGCCGGATGGCCGCGGTGGTGTCGAGCACCTTTGCGGTCGCCGTCTATGGCGGCTATTTCACTGCCGCGCAGGGGATTCTGCTGGTTGGCGCGATGGGTGCACTGCTGCCGGAATCGGTGCAGCGGATGAACGCCGCGAAGAACCTGCTAACATTGATCGTGAATCTTGTTGCGGCGCTGGCTTATACGATGGTGGCTTTCCATCGAATCAACTGGGCGGTCGCCGGACTCATCGCGATCGGGTCACTGCTCGGCGGCTGGTTGGGTGCACGCTATGGCCGTCGGCTTTCCCCGAATGCGCTGCGCACCACGATCGTCATCGTCGGCCTCATCGGGCTCTACCGGCTGCTCACCGTCTGACGGGTCAGCGCCGTTGAACGTTGTTACCGAAGCCAGAATTGTCGATTTTCGGAGATCCGCTGTGATACGTGACCTGATTGCCGGAGCCTGAGGCTTGGATCATGTCGGCTGCGTCGACGGTGATCTGGTTTTGGATACCGGACACCGTCACGCTCGCGCAGTGGCCGGTGATCACGACATTGTTGGTGATTCCGCTGACGCTGACGCTGCCCCCATTGCAGGCAATGGTCCGGGCTTCGTTGATGCCGGAGACGGTGATGTTTTGGCCTGCCGGCGCGGTCGACACCGATGTCTGTGGGGTCGGCGCCAGGCTCGCAGTCGTGGCCGCCGAAGGGGTGGGGCCTACCGTGGGGATGCTCGGAATGGGCGAGAAGGTGGTGATGCCGCTACGTGAAACCTGGTGTGCGGTAAAGAGGAATATCGCGGCCGGCAGCGCGATCATGCCAATGACGAAGACTCCGAGGATGATCCACAACGTCCGGTTGCTACGTGAGTATTGGGCCGATGGGCTCGGGAACAAGCCGCCACTGTAGGGGAGCGATGGCGGTGTCGGCATCGGGGGACCCGGCGGGAACGCGGCACCGGGCGGTGGCGGCATCGAGGAGGCGGGCGGTGGTGCCCACTTACTTGGCGGCGGATTCGCGCCGGCCTCGGAAGCTCGTGCCGCCTCAGCCAGCGGCTGCTCCAGCTCCCGAATTCGGGCTTCGGGGTCGTCCTCGGATTTCATTCACCGATGCTCGCATACCAAGATCGCGCCGAATAGGTCATTCGCATTCGGTAGTTTCTGCATCGTGGCCGATTTAGCGAACCGTCAGATCCTGCTGCGTCGCCGTCCGAGCGGGCTCGTCCAGCCCGGAGACACCGAACTGGTCACCACGCCGGCGCCCGAGCCCGCCGAGGGCGAGGCGCTGGTCCGCACCACCTATGTGGGTCTCGACGCCGCGGTCCGCACCTGGCTCAACGATCAGCCGGGCTACCTGCCGCCTGTGCAGTTGGGCGAAGTCATCCGCGCGGCCGGGATCGGGGAGGTCGTGTCATCGCGCTGTGATGCCTTCGCGGTCGGCGACGTGATCACCACGCTGACCGGCTTCCAGGAATATGTGATCGTCCGCGACGACGTGTTCAGCACGCCGATCCCCGACGAAAGCGATCAACTGGCGATCATGTCGGTCTACGGTCCGACCGGGGCCACGGCGTACATCGGGATGACCGACGTCGGTCGGCCGCAGGCCGGAGACACCGTGGTGGTCTCGGCCGCGGCCGGCGCTACCGGATCGGTGGCGGGGCAGATCGCCAAGATCGCCGGCGCCCGGGTGGTGGGCATCGCGGGTGGGCCGGAGAAATGTCGGGCTGTGGTCGAGGACTTCGGTTTCGACGCTTGCATCGACTACAAGAACGACGACCTCGGCGCCGCGTTGAAAGAGCACTGCCCCAAGCGGGTCAATGTCTACTTCGACAACGTCGGTGGGCCCATTCTCGACGCCGTGTTGGGCCGGTTGGCCATGAATGCGCGGGTCGTGTTGTGCGGCATCATCTCCAGCTACCTGACTGGCGACCACCCCGGGCCGGCGAACTACGTGAACCTGTTGTCGAAGACCGCGACCATGCAGGGATTCAACGCGCTCGATCAGTGGGGGCGCTTCGACGAAGCGTTCGCCTCGCTTCGCAAGTGGGGTCACGAGGGCCGAATCAAGGCCCGCCAGACCGTCTTTGAGGGCGTCGACTCCTGCGTTGACGCCCTCAACGGGCTGTTCACCGGGGCCAACATCGGCAAGATGCTGGTCAAGTTGAGCGAGCCAACAACGATCTAGCTCAACTCCTGGATGCGGATCATGGTGCCCGCGGGATCGCGCACGGCACAGTCGCGAATTCCGTACGGCTGTTCGGTGGGCTCTTGAACAATGTCGGCATTGGTAGCCTGTAGCCGATCGAACACTCCGTCGAGGTCCTTGGTGGCCAGGACGATCATCGCGTAGGTGCCCTTGGCCATCATCTCGGCGATGGTGCGTCGTTCGTCCTCGGTGATACCCGGGTTCACGGCCGGCGGATTCAAAACAATAGACGTGCCAGGCTGATTCGGCGGGCCGACCGTGATCCACCGCATCGTGCCCTTGCCGACATCGAGGCGGACCTCGAAGCCGAGGGTATCGCGGTAGAACGCCAGCGACTCTTCCGGATCGTCGTGCGGCAGCATGCTCGAGTGAATGGTGATGTCCATGACAGTCACGTTAGGTGCAGAGCGGCGGCGGGAGCTTCTCGATTCCTGACCGGTCGGGTCACCTGCTTTTCCACGCACGACGGCAGGCCCGCCTCCAGGTGAGCTGTCTGGTCCCGATAGGTGCTGGGGGAGACACCGACCAACTCGGTGAAGCGCGTGCTGAAGGTGCCCAGCGATGAGCAGCCGACCGCGAAGCAGACCTCGGTGACGCCGAGGTCGCCGCGACGCAGCAGCGCCATCGCGCGCTCGACTCGACGAGTCATCAGGTAGGAGTACGGCGATTCACCGTAGGCGATTTTGAATTGGCGACTGAGGTGGCCGGCTGACATGTTCGCGCCTCGGGCAAGCGCCTCGACGTTCAGCGGCTGCGCGTAGTCGCGGTCAATGCGGTCCCGAACACGGCGCAGCCTCGCGAGGTCGCGCAGGTGTTGGTCGTCGGTGGGTCTGCTGGCCACCCGAGCGATCGTGCCACGTCGCGTTTGGGTTGGAGTCCGCGGTCTGTTGTAGGCTTTCCACCTGCTGCCGGTGATCCAGCGGCGGCTTCGGGCTGTGGCGCAGTTTGGTAGCGCACTTGACTGGGGGTCAAGTGGTCGCAGGTTCAAATCCTGTCAGCCCGACATTTTGACCAGCGGTTTCCGTAATTCCCTGACCGGAGTTCCGCCGCGTTACGACAGTTGATTCTCAGAGGCCCAGCTGAGCGGCTAGTCCAGTGACGGCGGCACGTGCGGTGTCATCCGACGTGTGGCCGTTCAACCAGGCCAGCGGAGAAAAAGCCGACGAGGATGCCCGCCAGGCAAGACTTCGCGAACAAGCCGCGCGACTCGCCCCGCCGCGCCCACACGGTGAATCGCCAGAACCTGAGCGTTCAAGCAGCGTTGGTAAGCATTTCCCACGGTGGCCACGGAAGCTCGGGCAAGGTCAGCAGCTGTGGGTTGGATGTCGGTCACGACGAAGTTAAGAGGCAACGAGCGGTGCCGCATCCGGTTCAGATGGTCATCGATTGTGCCGGCTTCCTCGGGGCTGAATCCGGGGGTGACGACGTTGCTTTTGCTCGCGGCGGGGATGTTCGGGTCGGTTAGCTCGGCCATGATCCCCACCACCTCATCGGTGGTGGGGACGGGGTCCGCGTAAGCCGTTGCGGGCGAAGCGATTAGCGTCGCCGCTAGCGTCGGCGCGACGGAGAGCTTGGTGCAATTCATCCGTGGTTACTCACTTGACATACCCCAATGAGCGATTCGCAACGCGCCAGAACACGTCCAGCTCGGTCATGGCGGTGTCGTGAGTGATCAACCAGTGCCCGCCCTGATCGACCAGCACGATCGGCCTGGCGTGTGTGCCTTGGTGAAACCCCCCATTGGTTTCCAGGGTGGCTCCGGCGAAGTTGTTGGGTGCGGATTGGATGTCAGTCACGACGAAGGGAAGGGGCAGCACCCCGAACGCGTTCATCCGGTTCAGATGATCGTCGATTGTCCCGGCTTCCTCGGGTGCGAATCCAGGGGTAACAATGTCGGTCTTGTTCGCGGCGGGCTTATCTGGGTCGGTCAGCTCGGCCATGATCGCGACAACCTGATCCACGGTCGGAACTGGTCCGGTGCATGGGGGTTGGTCACGATCGCCACAGTCCGCGAAAGCCGTTGCAGGCGAGGCGATCAGCGCCGCAGCCATTGCCGTCACGACACCGGGGAGCTTGATCCCGTTCATGTCAAATACCGCCTACATACCCGCGGGGGTCGGCTGCCGTTGAGCCAGAACTCGTGCAATTCGGGCATGGCGGTGTCGCGGGTGATCGTCCAGTGCCCGTCCTGCTCGACAAGGACAATCGGTGCGGGAACGTGTTCGTCCTTGGTTGCGAGATACGCACTCGTCGCGCGTTCTCGGGTCATTTGCTGCAGACGGTCACGAGGAGGGGGGTCCCTAAGTTGCCGGGGATGGTCGCGGTGTTTCCCGGTGCGGCGGGCACGGCTCCGCTGGAGTGGGTGCCAAATGGGCCGTTAACGTTCTTTTGGTAGTTGACCGCACCGTCCTGATACCAGTAAGTCACGTCGAGGTCGTAGAAGATACCGAGGCTGTTGGTCTCGCTGGCATGGGCGTCGAGTTGAGCTCCGTTCAGGGGCACACAACCCGGGGGGTCTGCGGCCGCGGCGGGGCTTGCGGCCAAAGCGATCGAGACGGCTGCAACCACGGCCGAGGCGACGGCGAGACTGTGTTGTCTGAGTGTCATCTTGTCTACCTGTATCTCTCTGCCAGGACCCTCAGCTCAGGGATCATTTGGTGATGGAAGATCGGCCGACGGCGGAGTGTCACCAGGCGGTTGCGGCGCGTCCGGCGCACCCGGTGGTTGACGTTGGCTGTGCCAGTCACCAGGCAGCGGTCGGTCCCAGTGTCCGTCGCTGCCCTGGAACCACGATGTGTGAAGGCATCCCGGTGGGGGCTCGTAGTTCAAATCGTCGCGGTACCGTCGGGCGGCTATCGCGCACACGTTGGGGGCCGTCTGGACACGGGGATGTGCTGAGATCAACCAGGGGCCGACACCATGGCCCGGGAGCGCGGGACCGACGATCAGTAGTGCGCCGGCCAGCACGGCCATGCCGACCGCACCAGCAGCGGCGATCCGGACCGCCGCCATCGCGATAGCGGAGAACTTGGTCCCGAACATCGGTACTTCCTCCCTTCCAGACCAGCGGGAATGTCGTTGAACCTATCGACCACGAGGTGCGCGTCCGTTACTGCTGGCTGGGAATGTCGTGCCGTCTAGCTGGGAACTCGCTGGGACGACCGAGGTCGCCCTTCAAACTTAGGTATTCTTAGCTTCTCTTTAGGTGTTCATAAGCATGAGCACGGCTGAAACCGGGGGACTGATGACCAGCAATCGCCGCACCAGGTGTCGTGTCCAACAGTGGAGCACCGGCGCGGGGTTACTCGCCGCCGCCGCAATGATCGGGATGGCGACTGCCCACGCCGACACCGACGACCCCGCCGTGGTCCCCTACAGCCCGGACCCGTCGAACGTGTTCTCGCCGGTCTACACGATCACCCCGACCGGTGCCGAGGATGTGAGCGTGACCGACGGGGCCGGCGATGTTTTTGGAACCCAGGACTTCACGATTTCCGAGCTTGGGTTTCCGGTGGACACGTTCACCGGCAATGTCGAATACACGCCAACGCCTTTTGACGAGGCAACCGGCTTATCCGGAATTCTGAGTCAGCTCAGCCAGGAGTTCGGGCTGCCCGGCGGTTACAGCGAGGAGATCACCACGCTCGGCGGCACCGGGACCGTGCTGCCCGACGAGCCGACCAGTTTCCTGATCTCGGAGTTCGGGTTGGGGTACGGCAACGTGTTCGAGGAGTCCATGAACAGCGCAGGGACTTCTGCCACCGTCGGAGATTACATCCTCACACCATTCGGGGACGAAAACATCACCCCCATTGTTGACCTCTTCCTTCCCCAGGGCGTCGGCATCACCGATGCGGCTGGCGCCGTCG
>NZ_DATNJW010000420.1:0-5527 GCF_035603715.1 Mycobacterium sp.
GCCTGACGGCTACCGGGTTGTCGACAACTCAGTTGCGGTCGACGACCTCATGCGGCCCACCCGAATTGCGGTCGAGGCAATCACGATTGTGGCGATTCTGCTGTGGATCGTCGCGGCGTTGATCGTGGGCGGCGTCGTCTACCTGTCCGCGTTGGAGCGAATGCGCGACTTCGCGGTATTCAAGGCGATCGGCGTCTCGACGCGATCGGTCCTGGCCGGTCTGGTGCTGCAGGCCATCGTCGTCGCAATCGTCGCCGCTGCCTTCGGCGCAGGCCTCGCGCGCCTGCTCGCCCCGTTGTTCCCGATGAACGTCATCGAACCAGCTTCGGCCTATCCGCTCCTGGCGGTCATCGCGGTCGGGGTTGGTCTGCTGGCCAGTGCCACGGCAGTCCAACGGGCTGCCGCCGTTGATCCCGCAATCGCATTTGGAGGTCCTTAATCATGAACGGTCTACGCATTGACGACCTGGTCGTCGAATACTCGAGCGGCAGCAGCGCCATTCGGCCCATCGACGGCCTGGACCTTGAACTCAAGGCCGGCTCGTTGAACATCTTGCTCGGCCCGAGCGGGTGTGGGAAAACGACATTGCTGTCGTGCCTCGGCGGACTCCTGACACCAACGTCCGGGCGGATCACCGTCGGTGACGTGGATGTGACCGCGCTCAATCACGGCAAGATGTCGCAATACCGACGTCACCAGGTCGGCATCGTGTTCCAGGCGTTCAACCTGGTGCCAAGTCTGACGGCGCTCGAGAACGTCCTGGTGCCGCTGCGCGCGGCCGGGCTGTCGCGCCGCGCCGCGCGTGAACGCGCCGAGGTCTTGCTGACCCGAGTTGGGTTGCAGGACAGGATGACCCATCATCCCGGTGATCTCAGCGGCGGCCAGCAGCAACGGGTAGCCGTCGCGCGTGCGATAGCCCTCGACCCGCCGCTGATCCTGGCCGACGAGCCGACCGCGCATCTCGACTACCTCCAGGTCGAGGAGATTCTGAAATTGATCCGCGAGCTTGCCGACGGCGAGCGCATCGTCGTGGTCGCAACCCACGACTCCCGATTGCTACCGCTGGCCGATCGCGTCATCGAGATGGTGCCGACAACACCCCTAGTCAACCGCGCGCACGAAACGATTCGTCTCGACGCAGGAACGGTTTTGTTCAACCAAGGCGCGCTCTCCGACCTCATCTACGTCGTCTCCGAAGGAGAACTGGAGGTGCTCCGTCAACGACCGGGCTCAGGGCAGGCATTACTCAGGGTCGCCAGAGCCGGCGACCACTTCGGCGAGATCGGTCCACTGTTCGGTCTGCCGCGCTCGGCAACGGTGCGTGCCCGCACCGACGCAGCGGTAATCGGCTACAGCGTCCCGGATTTTCGGCAACGCCTCAGCGGGGATGTCGCACCCGGTCCGGTCGAGGGCCGCGAACCGGCCATGGATTAGGCCCACACGAAATAACGCAACCACCAGAAAAGGACACTGAAATGATCGACAAATCACTGATAGCTGCGGCAAATTCGGCGCCGCACACTACGGTAGGATGGTTCTCTGCTTACGGCCCTTCGCATTTGACGGTACTCGTCATCTTCGTCATGGGTTCTGCTGCGCTGGTTTGGATCGGGCGCCGGCAAACCGAATCGCAGGCTCGACTCTTTGGCCGCGCCATGGGCGCGACGATGCTGGCGATATTCGGGGTGGCTCTGGTGTACAAGCTGATCCATCCCTCCATCGACCATTCGGTGCCGTTGCAACTGTGCGATCTCGCCGAGCTCACGGCGGCCTACGCGTTATGGTCACACCGCAAGTGGGCGTTCGCGCTCGCTTATTTCTGGGGTCTCCCCCTGAGTTCACAGGCGTTGATCACCCCGGATCTCAATGCGCCCGACTTCCCTAGCCACGACTTCGTCACCTTCTTTGCGTTACACCTGCTGGTCGTGTGGGCTGCCATCTATCTGACCTGGGGCAACGGCATGCGGCCGAATTGGCGCAGCTACCGCTTCGCGATCACCACGACGCTGGCCTGGGGGGCTTTCACCCTCGCCTTCAACACAATCACGGGAAGTGACTACGGCTTCCTCAACAGGAAACCCGTCAATGGGTCGTTCCTGGACCTGCTCGGGCCGTGGCCGTCTTATGTAGTCGCAGAGGTCGTTATCGTCGGCGCCGTTTGGGCGCTGATGACCTGGCCCTGGGAGAAGCGACGGAGCCTCCCGGCTGCCGAACCGACCGAGGTGCCGAGAGCTTTGGCGGCGTCGCTGTCCGGGCCGGCGCGGTAAATAGTAGGTGACTGCCATGGCCAAGCCCGAAGAGAGCATCCGCAAGCTCGAAAACCAAGCGCAACACTTGAATTACTACCCACACTGGCTGGACAACCTCGCTGACGATGTCATCCTTCAGGGCGCCGTATTCAACGGCGAATTGCGTGGCGCACAACAGGTTGGGAAGATGCTGAGTTTTGCGCGGAGCCTCTACGCGTTTCAGGACTTCCGCTTCTACGGCATGCGCGGCGATCTCTTCTTGGAGGACTACCGCTCCCGCATCCGCGGCACCGAGGCCTACCACCCGAACGGCGTCGAGATTTACAACTTCGTCGTCGTGTACTTCAATGCCGCCGGCGAGACCAGCCAACTGGTGATGAACCACCGGCCCCAGTCGGCCGCCCTGCTGTTCTCGTCGTTGCTGGCGAAGCACTTCGGTGATGCATACGACCCAAGCCTCTTCTACAGAGGCGACGCCCGCGCTCATTTACTCGATTGCGATCTGTCCAGGGGTCTGTGGCCGGCTTCGTCCAGCGGACCCGCCGGGGCATCCGAGTCGCACTCGACGTGACCTGCAGGGCGCGCGCGTCCGGCGATACGACAGGTCGACGGGGCTCGCGCGCTGGGCAACCGAGGGTTTACACCCCAACGAGCCGACGTGGTGGCAGCATCAGAACGCGTACTCATGCAGGAGGAACTTCAGGAAAATGCGAGCCATGCGATCTGTCGTCGCCCAGACGGTCGGCGAGCCGTCCGAGGTTTTGCACCTACAGAACCGTCCGATCCCGGAGCCCGGTCCCGGCCAGGTCCGGATCCGTGTCGCAGCGGTGCCTGTTGAGGCCAGCGATCTGCATACCATCCGTGGCCGATACGGATTCACCCCGGAGTTCCCGGCCGTACCCGGAATCGAATCCGTCGGTGTTATCGACGAACTCGGCGCCGGCACAGCCGGTTTCGCCATCGGGCAACGCGTAAGTACGATCGGAGTCACCGGCACGTGGCAAGAGTATGTTGTTGCCGACGCCGAGCGGGTTCTGCCCATTCCCGAGAACATGACCAATTCCACGGCAGCCCAACTTCTCAGCAATCCGCTCACGGCCGTCATCCTGACCAGTGATGTACTCGCTGTTCGACCGGGTGAATGGCTCCTGCAGACCGCAGCCGGTTCAACCGTGGGCCAGTTGGTCATCCAACTCGGCGCACACATCGGCTTCAAGACCCTCAACGTTGTCCGGCGCCGATCCGCTGTCGAGGGCATCCTCGCGCTTGGGGGCACCGCCGTGATCTGCACGGAGGACGAGGACCTGCGCGAACGGGTAGCCGAGATCGCTGGCCGCGACGGCGTATTCAAGGCGATCGACTGTGTCAGCGGTCAGGTGGGTGCAGACGTGTCGCGCGCGCTGGCACCGAGCGGTGAGCTGGTCATCTATGGCGCGTTGTCCACGCACCGACAAACCGATCCCGCCAAATTGACCATTCCCGTTTTCGCGCGCTCATTGATCTATGAAACCAAGACCGTTCGGGGGTTCTGGCTGTTCCGATGGCTGACCGAAACCCCCAAGGATCGGGTTGCCGCAACGATCGAGCGGACGGTTCAGCTGGCCGACAGCGGGGCGTTGCGCGTGCCCGAGGGCCAGCCTATCCCCGTCGAAAAGTTCTCCGAAGCCGTCCATTTGGCCGAGGCCCCCGAACACGGTGGCAAACCGCTGCTTGTCTTCGACCCGTAGCAGGCACCGACACTGCGCGGGCCGCTGCTACAGCGTCCTGGCCAGAAAGCCAGCCGGGCTCATTCGAAAACCGGCTCCGCGGTTACCGCTAGCCACGCCCTGAATTCCCGGTCCTCACAGCGCTTTTGCGTCCATCTGGCAGATAATCTTGCGATGATCGACGGGGGGACGCGGTCCGCTCTGCAGGCTGATTCGACTGGTGGGCCGGATTGGCGTGCGGTCACCGCGACACCATCGTGTAGCCGGCGATCCCGAACACCACCGGAACCATCGCCAGCACCCCGTAAGCTGCGTTCAGCATTGTTCTCAGCTCCTTCGTGTACTCACTCGCGGGCGATCAAGACACTGCCGCAGTTCCTTCGGCAGTGTTCGTTGCGTTGCGGCTCTCGATAGCCCTGACGCTGTGCTCGAACGCCTTGCGCAGAGAACGCTTACCGATGCTTCCAAGCACGCCGGAAAGCACCAGCCCCTTGAGATTCTTCCCCTCGCGAACGATGACGACGTCTATCAAGGTCGTTCCATCGGACTGCCGTCTCAGCGTGTAGGTGTAGCCCGACGCGCCGCCAAACATGTTGGAGTCGATCGTCTTCAGCCTGGGGTGGCTGGCATCGAACCAGTTGTAGACCAGTCTTTCCCAGACACCGCCCGAGCCTTCCGTGACGTCGGCCTGATGAGGACCCTTGTTGTGCACCATCAGATATGAATCGGCGCTGTTCTTGAAGATCTTCGACCGGCCCGGACCGAAGTCGGTGAGCCCGGCGATGAATTGCTCGGGGGTCGATGTGGTCACCGCGTGAAAGTGGATAACAGACATGATCATTCCTCTCTTACAAATGTTTGTCTGTCATCCACTCTCGGCGCACCATGGACTACCTGGGAATGCCGCCTTTATCCCTAGTACTGGCAGGGACAGGCTCGGGTGATGCCCGGCTAGCGGTGCCGCTCAGGGCTGAATCGGCACGTGCTTTTCCGCACATGCGTCGGTGACCGCGACGACGATGTCCTGGGTGCGCAGGGTTTCCAGATCTTCGACGGTCACTGAGCCCCGGTCGGTGCGGTGCTGAGCGGCTACCCGGGAGTCCCGTAACCGTTCGGCACGCTCGACGATGTTGCGGGCGAAACGTCCGTTCTGCATGACGTCGATCCCGTGCGTGCCGTCCGGGGCCAGGTAGGCCCGCAACGTCTTGCAGGCCATGTTCAGCGCCTCGCGCGCGGCCGGTTCGATCACGGTCGCCCGCGGTTCGCCGTAGCGGACCGCGATCTCGACCAGCTCGTCGGGCGCGTAGGACGCGAACCGCAACTTGCGGTTGAACCGGCCCGCCAAACCCGGGTTGACGGTGAGGAACTCGTCGACTTCCTTCTCGTATCCGGCCCCGATGAAACAGAAGTCGAAGCGGTGCACCTCCAGCGCCACCAGCAGCTGGTTGACCGCCTCCATGCCGATCATGTCCGGCCGGCCGTCGTGATGACGCTCCACCAATGAGTAAAACTCGTCCATGAACAGGATGCGGCCCAGCGAACGGGCAATCAGCTCGTTGGTTTTCGGACCCG
>NZ_DATNJW010000421.1:0-3021 GCF_035603715.1 Mycobacterium sp.
GTCGCCGAGGTGATCGGATTCGTGGCGTCGCGGCCCTCGCACGTCAACCTCGACCAGATCATCATCCGGCCGCGCGACCAGGCGTCAGCCGGCCGGTTTAACCGCCGGGCCCAGGACTAGTCGTCGTCGGCGTGCCCGACAACGTCGGCGCGTCATGCGGCGTGGCGGGCGCGCTGCGTGGAATCGACACCGGCGCGGGCTTGGCGCCGTCCGGCGGCGGCAGCGCCGACATCCCCATCCAGGTGTCCCAGCTGACCGCCCAGTCCCAGATGTCGCCGTCGGAGTAGGACAGCTCGATGGTGCTGCCGGTCACCTCGACCGGGTCGCCGTAGATCGCGCTGCCGAAGTACTGCTCGGCGTTGGCCGTCGACAGGTTGATGCAGCCGTTAGTGACGTTGGTGTTGCCCTGCGCGCCGGCGCTGCTCGGGTTGGCGTGGATGAACTCGCCGTTGTTGGAGATCCGCACGGCCCAGCGTTCGTGGATGTGGTTGTAACCGGCGGCCGGGTTGGACATGTAGAAGTCGGAGTACTTCTCGCTGACCACGTGGATGCCATTACGGGTGACGTTGCGCGCCTTGTCGGCTTCGCCGTAGCTGCAGGGGAAGTCCATGATGACGCCCTCGTCGCGGACCACCTGGATGCGGTGCGACGTGACTTCGGCTTTGACCACCTGACGGCGACCGATGTCGAAGCTCAGGCTCATGTCCTGCTTGCCGTAGGCGCCGTCGCCGAAGGCCAGCCCATACAGCTTGGCGTCGACGTTCACCTTGGTGCCGGCCGGGTAGTACTCGCGGCTGCGCCAGTGCACTCGGGCGCCGCCCACCTCGTCGGGCAGCCAGGCCCAGCCGCCCTCGACGGGCGGCTGGGTGGTGACCTTCAGCGCCCGCTCGACGGCGGCCTTGTCGGCGATCGGCGCATCGAATTGGATGATGATCGGTGCCGCGACACCGACGGTCTGGCCGTCCGCGAGCTGGAATCCGCCGTCGATCACCTTGGTGGGCGCGATCGTGGTCAGCTCGGCTTTCACCGGGTGGGTTTTGCCGTCATGGCCGACCGCCGACCCGCTCCAGGTGTAGGTCCCGTCGTAGCCCAGCGGCTCGTTGACGGTGTACAGGGTGCGATCCCGGCTCAGCGTGCCCGCGACGACCTTGCCGTCCGCGTTGGTCAGTGCGACGTGCTGAAACCAGCCGTCGCGAATCTCGACGCTGACCGGCGTGGTCGGCAGGACCTTGGCGGTTTTGTCGGCGGGCCGGAACGTGATGGTGGCGTCGGCCGGGGGTTTGGCCTTTTCGGCCTGCTTGGTCGATCCGCCGAAGCACGCGGCTAACACGTTGGGTGCGAGGACTCCGACCGCCAGGGTCGTCAGGGCCCGGCGCCGGGTGACCGGCGAAGGGTCGCGCGCAGTGCTCACGACATCAAGATACCGGCGGAAACGATGCGCTTCCTCCGCGCGCGGCTCACAGGGAGCAGCCGACCAGCACTGGTTCGGGTATCAGTGTGACACCAAACACATCGCGCACCCCGTCGCGCACGGTGCGCGCCAGGGTCACCACGTCGGCGGCGCCGGCTCCGCCGCGGTTGGTCAACGCGAGCGCGTGCTTGGTGGAAAGTCGGCAGCGGGCGTTGTCGACGTCCGGGTAACCCTTGCCGAAGCCGGCCTGCTCGACGAGCCAGCCCGCGGCGAGCTTGACGCCGTCCGGGGCCGGGTAGTGCGGCACCGGACGATCAGCACCATCGGCCAACTCTTGGTAATGCTGCTGTGTGACAACGGGATTGGTGAAGAACGACCCGACGCTCCAGGTGTCGTGGTCTCCTCCGTCGAGCACCATGCCCTTGCGGGTCCGCAGGTCGAGCACCGCGTCGCGCACCGCCGCGGGATCGGCCCGCTCGTCGGCCGTCGCGTCCAATGCGGTCACCAGTTCGCCGTAGCGCAGCGGCGCGCTGCGACCCGAGGCGTCCAGCGCGAACTCCACTTCCAGCACGACAGCGGCTTCGGAGTGTTTGAGCGCGCTGGTCCGGTATCCGAAACCGAGCTCGCCGGCCGGCGCCCAGCGCACCGCACCGGTGCGGCGATCCAGCAACCGAACCCGGGTGATGGTGTCGGCCACCTCGACGCCGTAGGCCCCGACGTTCTGCACCGGGGTGGCACCCGCCGAGCCGGGAATACCCGACAGGCACTCCAGCCCGCCCAGGCCGGCGGCGATGGCCGCAACCACCACGTCGTCCCAGACCGCACCCGCCTCGGCCCGCACGATGTTGCCCTCGACACGAATGTTGTTGTTGGCCAACCGAACTACGGTGAGATCGGTCAGCGTGTCGGCGATCACCACATTCGAGCCGCCGGCCAACACCAGCAGCGGCTGGGCGGCCTGGCCGTCGAGATGGCGCAGCGTCGCAATTACTTGCTCGGTGCTGGTGCAGGTGATCACCCGCGACGCGACCGGGCCGATCCGCAACGTGGTCAGCGGCGCCAGCGGCACACTGTCGTCGACGCGCGCACCGGCGAAAACCGTTCCCACGTCACCCGGTTTCATGAGTCTTGACGGTAGCCTGACCTGCTATGCCGCGTTCGTTCGACATGTCCACCGACTACGTGGTCACCGTCGGAGAAGTTCTCCGGGCCTTCAGCGACGAGCAGTACTGGCTGGCCCGGCTGACTGACTCGGGCGCCGACGACACGACGCTGGATTCGATGCAACTCGGCGGCCCGTCCGGTGACGACGGCACCATCGACGTCGTCACCACCCAGGTGCTGCGCGCGGATCGGCTGCCGGGCGTGGTCACTCAGTTTCACCGCGGCGATCTGCGCATCCGCCGCGAGGAGCGCTGGGAGCCGATCACCGACGGCACCGCGACGGCGACCGTCACCGGCTCGATCTTGGACTCGCCCGCGTCGCTGACCGGCACCGCGACGCTGGAGCCGCTGGCCGAATCGGGCGGCGCCCGGTTGAAGTTCCGGGCCACCGTCGAGGTTCGCATCCCGCTTGTCGGCGGCAAGCTGGAGAACTTCATCGGCAACCA
>NZ_DATNJW010000422.1:0-2247 GCF_035603715.1 Mycobacterium sp.
GGCAGCCTGAAACGCCGCCGCACCATCACCGGCGAAAAACGCCTGCGACGACATCGCCTCCTGCTCGGCCTGACCAATCGTCGAGCGCATCAACCCCGCCTTGGCCCCAAACGCCGACTGCGACGCCACCAACTGCGGAATGTGAGCATCCAACATACTCATCCCAGAAATCCTTTCGTCCATTGATTACCGTTGCCACACACGCACATTCAGCCGTCCTTCTCCTCCCCATCCGGCGACCAGGTGTTGGGCAGCATCGGCATACTCGGCCCGCTTCCGTAACCGTCATCGGAAAGCGTAGCCAATCCGACCGCCTGTTCACTGCCCTTCGACACGGTCCCGGCAAAGCCCAGCGGCCCGGCGCCGCGATCGGAAGCCTCCGCCGACGTACCCCAGTCCGGGTCGACATCGACGTTCATGTCGGCGAATTCATCGGCGTGGTCGCGCTGCACGATCCGCCGGCGTCGTCGCGTTCGGGTCTTTTCCCGCGTCGCGGCGGCAATCGCTGCGGCGGCCGCCGGTGACTTCGATGCCCCCCGCGAGGTCGGCTCCTGCGTCTTGGCTTTCGCGCTCATCCACGATTCCAGCGTGGGTCCACCCACGATGTACGGCGGCGTAAAGCCCGGTCCGGCCGCAGGTGGCGGCGGCGCGGTCGGTGCCGGCGCACCGGCCGGTGCGCTTGCGGCGGACGCTGGCGTAGGCGATGGTGCCGGCGCACTGGGTGCCACCGAAGACGCAAGGACAACGGGGGCCGGGGCGGTCAACGGAAAGAGGGTCGGGGCGGCCACGGATTCGAGGGGAAGCATGGGGATGACCGGCTGCGCCAATGCGCCCAGCCCGGCCAACCCTGCGCCGCCCGCCGCCAACGGCGTCAGCGCGGGGGCAAAGGCAACGAACAGGGCCGGGTTCGCCGACAAGAAGTTCGTGACTTCCAGTATGTGGGTGGGAAAGTCGAACAGCTGCCAGCTGATGAACCATTGAAACGCTTGCACTGGATTGGTCTGCAGAAGCTGTCCGAAATACTGAAAGTCTTCGGTGAGTTCGAGGGAACGCGCGACCCAGAAGGATGCCTCGCCAGGGTTGACGTACGTGTCGTAGGTTGCGCCGTTGAGCGTGCCTTGGGCGGGATCCCAGGTGTAGCCGAAGTTCTGCAGCCATTGCGCGATCAAGTTATCGAAAGGCGTGTCGACCGTCGGGTCGTGCGCAAGCTGGCTGTCACCGATGCCGAACTGCTCCAGGAACTGCTGCAGCCATTGCGGGATACCGAGTGGATTGTCGCCATTGATTCCGCTGGCGGGATCGCCGCTCTCGGCGGCCTGCGCCGTGCCGTTCGACTTCAGGATCGGGGGCGCCGCGTCGGTGGCGGGGGTGGCCGTCACGGCCGTGTCGGCGACCACCTGGTAGGTACTCATCGTGGTGGCGGCCTGAACCCACATGCGGACATAGTCGGCCTCGTTGAGCGCGATCGGAATCGTGTTGATCCCAAAGAAATTCGTGGCCTGCAGCACACCGTGCACCACATGGTTGGTGGCCAGCTCCGGCATGGTCGGCATGGCCGCCAATGCGGCAGTGTAGGCGGCGGCCGCGGTCTCGTGCTGGGTGGCCGCCGCTGCGCTGTCGGCACTGGCCTGTGTCAGCCACGCGAGGTAGGGGACGTATGCGGAGACGAAGGACTCCGCGCTGGGCCCCTGCCAGGCGCCGCCCTGCACCTCGGCCAGCACTTCACTGATTTCCTCAGCCACCGAGGTGTATTCGGCGCTGAGCGAGTTCCACGCCCCCGCGGCCGCGAGGAGCGAGCCGGGCCCAGGGCCACTGCTCAACAATGCTGAGTGCACCTCGGGTGGGGCGGCCATGAAGATGGGCGCCGTCATCGTCAGCCCCAGGCGCCGTGATACGACGCCGCCGCGGCGGCATCGTGTGCGGCATAACTTGCACCCGACTCGGCGACCCCGACACCGGAACGACCAAGCTCCTCAGCACCCTGGGCGGCAACCGCCGCGTGCTGACCGCCACGCAGACTGAACCCAGCCGCGGTCTGCAACGACACCGGATCGACGGCGGGCGGCATCACGGCGGTAATCAGCGGCGCCGACCCTGCCTGCGCGGAGGCCAGCCGTGCGGTGATTGCTCCAATGCGCGCGCTGGCAGCCGCGAGGCCTTCTGGAACGACGCGCAATGTCATGACAGCCCTCCGGACACCGTGATGAACATGATTTTCATTAACATTTTTAGCACACCGCCGTGGGA
>NZ_DATNJW010000423.1:0-3122 GCF_035603715.1 Mycobacterium sp.
CGGTCAGATCGACATCGGGCCTGGTTTCTACGGTTGTCATGAGATCTCCTGAGCATCGCCGAATGTCATTTGCACGTTCTGAACCGAGCTGTTCAACATCGCGCGCTTCGGAAGGCCCAGCGATGCAAGCTCTTTCGCGTAGGGATGATCCCCCAGCCGGATGCGCACCCCGCCGAATCGATTACGCACACCGTCGAGCGTGTGTTCAAACGAGGTCTCGAGGGTGACGCCGTCGCGATGTGAGTAGCTGCGCTGGGTCTGCGTGCGCGGGGTCAGCCGGAAGGGCAGACCGGGCCGGAATTCCATGCCGACCACCAGTTGCCCGTCGACGGTGCAGTCGAAACTGAACTGCCGCCCGTCACGAATGGTGAAGTCCGCCATCACTTTCGGGTAACCCCAGATCTTGGTGCCTGCTGCCAGGGTGAACTCCTGGTCGACGGGCAGGTGGTGGATGAACGCGCCGGCCGACCCCAGGGCGCGGGGCCCGCTGGCGTTCGACCCCGGTGGGTTGACCATCACGCTGGTGCCGAACTCGTGGTACTGCCCCAGGTCGCCGTCGATGTAGTGCATCAGCATCAGGATCACGATCGCGCGCCCGGGCAGATACCGGCACACCTGCAATCCGCTGTAGTCGATCAGGTGCTGGGCGGCATCGGCGTCGACCGAGAACATCGCCATGTGCTGCCGTGCCTTGCGGATCTCGACCGGCATGGTGAGTACCCTGCCAGCGATAATGTGCTGCGATGGTGTCATCCGGACAATTTAGAACGTGTTCTAGGTCACCGCAAGGACCGGGTCAGATCAGGCCCGCCAACTCCTGGACCTGCTCTGTACTGCGGCCCGACACCACCATCATGGTGACGCCCGAGGCCTCCCAGGCCTTGATCTGCTTACGCACGTAGTCCACGTCGCCGACGATCGCCGCGTCGTCGATGACCTCGTCGGGGATGATCTCGGCGGCCTTGTCCTTCTGGTTGTTGCGGAACAGCTTGGTCACGTCGTCGACCACCTCGGCGTAACCCATCCGGCGGTACACGTCGGCATGGAAGTTGGTGTCCTCGGCGCCCATCCCGCCCATGTAGAGCGCGATGTAAGGCTTCATGGCCGCGAACGCGGCGCTGCGGTCCTCGGTGATGACGATGTTGGCCGTCGCGCAGATCTCGAAGGCTTCGCGGCTACGGCGTGCGCCCGGCTGGGCGAATCCCTCGTCCAGCCACTCGTTGTAGGTGTCAGCCATTCGCGGCGTGTAGAAGATCGGTAGCCAGCCGTCGCAGACCTCGGCGGCCAACGCCACGTTCTTCGGCCCCTCGGCGCCCAGCATGATCGGGATGTCGGCCCGCAGCGGGTGAGTGATGGGCTTGAGCGGTTTGCCCAGACCCGTTGCGCGATCACCGGTCAACGGCAGCGGATAGTGCGGGCCGTCGCTGGTCACCGGCTTTTCGCGGGCCCACACCTGCCGGATGATGTCGACGTACTCGCGGGTGCGGGCCAGCGGCTTGGGAAACGACTGGCCGTACCAACCCTCCACAACCTGTGGGCCCGAGACGCCGAGACCGAGTATGTGCCGTCCCCCGCTGAGGTGGTCGAGGGTCAGGGCCGCCATCGCGCACGCGGTCGGGGTACGCGCGGACAGCTGCACGACCGACGTACCCAGCCGCAGCCTTCGCGTCGACGAGCCCCACCAGGCCAGCGGCGTGTAGGCGTCCGAACCCCATGCCTCGGCGGTGAACACCGCGTCGAAACCGGCGCTCTCGGCCGCGGCCACGAGTTCGGCGTGGTTGTCGGGCGGCTGAGCGCCCCAATATCCGAGCTGGAGTCCGAGCTTCATCAGTGCCGCCTTCCCTGCAGGTCTCGACCCTATCTTGAATCCATTCTTAGAACCTGTTCTACTCGATGCTGTGACCACCAGCCAAAGCAGCCCGGTGCAGATCGATACCCATCAGAAGCCTCTCTCGGCCCCTCTGAGGCTGTCCTTCGACTACACCCGTTCAGTCGGCCCCACCCTCAGCCAGTTCTTCACCGCCCTGCGCGAGCGACGCATCGTCGGCGCCCGGGGCTCGGATGGCCGGGTCTACGTTCCGCCCGCCGAGTTCGACCCGGTGACCTACGAACGATTGACCGAGATAGTGCCGGTGTCCAGCGTGGGGACCGTGCTGTCGTGGACCTGGCAGCCCGAACCCCTTGAGGGACAACCGCTGGACCGGCCGTTCGCGTGGGCGCTGATCAAACTCGACGGCGCCGACGTCCCACTGCTGCACGCGGTGGACGCCGGATCGTCCGACGCGATCGGCACCGGCGCGCGGGTACATGTCCACTGGGTCGACGAGCCGGCGGGTGCGATCACCGATATCGCCTACTTCGGGCTTGGCGACGAAGCCGAGCCGGGGTCCGAAGCGACCGACGACCGCGAACCGGTGACGGTCCAGGTGACCCCGAGCAGCATCGAAATCCAGCACACCGCTTCACTTCCCGAGACCGCGTTCCTGCGCGCGCTGGAGGAGGGCAAGCTGCTGGGCGCCCGCACAGGCAAGGACGGCAAAGTGTACTTCCCACCCAAGGAAGCCGACCCGGCCACCGGCCTGGAACTCGACAATTTCATCGAGTTGCCCGACAAGGGAACGGTGACGACGTTCGCGATCATCAACATCCCGTTCGCCGGCCAGCGGATCAAGCCGCCGTACGTCGCGGCCTACGTGCTGCTCGACGGCGCCGATATCGCGTTCTTGCATCTGATTCAAGAGATCGACGCGACCGAGGTGCGGATGGGCATGCGGGTCGAGGCCGTCTGGAAGGCCCGCGACGAGTGGGGCCTGGGCATCGACAACATCGAATACTTCAAGCCGACCGGCGAACCCGACGCCGACTACGACACCTACAAACACCACCTGTAAAGGGAACGACGTGACTTTTCGCGATGTAGCTGTCGTCGGATTTGCCCATGCACCGCATGTGCGCCGCACCGACGGCACCACCAACGGCGTCGAGATGCTGATGCCCTGCTTCCACTCGCTATACGAAGAGCTCGGCCTCGAGCAAACCGACATCGGCTTCTGGTGCTCCGGATCGTCGGATTACCTTGCCGGAAGGGCATTCTCGTTCATCTCAGCGATCGACTCGATCGG
>NZ_DATNJW010000424.1:0-17174 GCF_035603715.1 Mycobacterium sp.
CCAGGCGCCCCAGCCCTGACGGGCCTGCGTCACCTGGGCGACGGCGATCTGCTCTTCCCGCGAGGCCAGGTCGGCGCGCGGCGCGAACCGCAGGCCACCGTTGCGCTCCCAGGTGTTCTGGTCGAACTGCACACCGCCGTAGTAGCCGTTACCGGTGTTGATCGCCCAGTTTCCGCCGGCCTCGCAACGCGAGATCGCGTCCCAGACCTCGCCGTTGGCGATCGCAGGTAGTTCGGTGCCGGGCTTGGTGCCGACCCGCACGACCGCCTGGCGGGCGGGTGCGATGACGTGGCTGGCCACCGGCAGGCGACCGGTCTCGACGCCGTTGACCTTGGACACCGAGAAGGTCACATCCTGGGTGCCCGGGGTGCCCGGGTCCTCGACGATTTCCTTGCTGATGTTCATCTGCGGGTCCTCGATCCGGCGCCGGGGCGGAATCAGTGGCACTCGCGCGGTGATCTTTTCGATCCGGTTGCGGGTGACCTGGATGTGCATGCCATCGATCACCGGTGCCGCTGCGCCGGGGGTGACCTGGTCGCTTTGTTCCAACGGCGCGTTGACGCCGGCCAGCAGGTCGCCGACCCGGGCCGCGGCCAAGTGCACGGTGCGGACCACCCCGGCGTCGTCGAGCTCGACCGTCTTGGCGCTGACCACGGGCAGGGCCATTCCAGCCAGCGGAACACGGCTGCCACGTGACGCCGCGGCCGGTGCCGTGTCCGTCATCGACAGCTGCGCCAGGGCCTCGTCGACCGTGGAGGCCGTCGTCCACACCTGCTTGCTGTTCTGGCCGTCCAGCGAGATCTCCAGCGGCCGGCTGCGCCGCAGGACGATGTTGGCGGCACTGTGGACCCGCTCACCAGCGGCCGGGTACAGGTCGTCCCGCTCGCTGACGGTGAACCCGTTTTCCTTGATGATGTCGATCACCCGCGACTTCATGGTCGCCACGGTCATTGCGGTGCCATCGACGCTCAGCGTCACCGTCTTGTAGTCGGAGACCGCGAAGGCACCGGCGAACGCCAGGACCAGCAGAAAGCCCGCAACGAGAAGCCGCAGAGCCGGTGAGGGAGCCTGATGGAGTTTCGTTATTACATTCAACGCGCGTTTATCCCGACCTCAAAAACAACTGGTGTAACAAAGAAAAGGGGCCACTAAGGGCCCCCACCGTTCGATCACAAGACGGTAACGATATTCACTGCCTAAGGCAACTCGGAGCGGTCACCTTCACCGACTATTAACCCCCACCCCCGACCCGTATACCCCGCGGGCGTTGGCAGTGGTGATCTCGGCCAGCTCCTCCGCGGGCCGATCGATCAGCTCCGACAGCGCCCGCACCGTGTAGGGCAGGCAATACGGCTCGTTCGGGGCGCCCCGGTAGGGGTGCGGCGTCAGAAACGGCGCATCAGTCTCCACCAGCAGTTGAGTCGCGGGTACCAACGGGACGGCGTCGCGCAGCTCACGCGCGTTGCGAAAGCTGACCGTTCCAGACAGGCTGACCAGCCAGCCGGCGTCGACGCAGGCGCGCGCCAACGCCTCCCCCGACGAGAAGCAGTGGAAGATCACGGTGTCCGGCGCGCCCTCGGCACGCAGCACATCCAGCACCTCGTCGTCTGCCTCGCGGTTGTGAATCATCAGCGGTTTGCCGGTCCGCTTGGCCAGGTCGATATGCCACGCGAAGGCCTCCCGCTGCACGGCCGGGTCGGCGCAACCCTCGAGCTTGCCGGGCCAGTACAGATCCATGCCCGTCTCGCCGATCGCCACCACCCGCGGGTGGTCCGCCAGCCGCTCGATCTCGGCGCGGGCGGCGTCGGTCAGCGCGTCGGCGCGGGTGGGGTGCAGTGCCACCGCGGCGTAGACACGTGGATCCCACTCGGCGGCCTGGGTCGCCCAGCGCGCCGACGCCAGGTCGTCGGCGATGGTGACCACCGCGGTCACACCGACCGCCGCCGCGCGATCGACGATGGCGTGCACGTCGTCGGCATCCTTCGCACCGCAGGCGTCGAGGTGGGTGTGCGCGTCGATCAGCGGGCTCAACCGTTGCGGTGCCGGTGGCGGCGGACGTTTGGAGCTCACGCGCACACAATAAGGTGCCCGACAAATAGGGTGAGGGGTGATGAACCCGTACTACGTCACCACCGCGATCACATACCCCAACGGCGATCCACACGTCGGTCATGCCTACGAGTACATCGCCACCGACGCGATCGCCCGGTTCAAGCGGCTGGACGGCTTCGACGTCCGTTTTCTGACCGGCACCGACGAGCACGGCCTCAAGATGGTCGAAACCGCTGCGGCCGAAGGTATTCCGACCGCCGAGCTGGCCCGGCGCAACTCCGACATCTTCCAGCGCCTGCAACAGAAGCTGAACATCTCCTTCGACCGGTTCATCCGGACAACCGACGCCGACCACCATGAGGCGTCCAAGGACATCTGGCGGCGGATGGAGGCTGCCGGAGATATCTATCTGGACAGCTACTCCGGCTGGTACTCGGTGCGTGACGAACGGTTCTTCGTCGAGTCGGAAACCGCGGTCGTCGACGGGACCCGGATCGCCGTCGAAACCGGCACGCCGGTGACCTGGACCGAGGAGCAGACCTATTTCTTCCGGCTCTCGTCGTACGCCGAAAAGCTGCTGGCGCATTACGAGGCCAACCCGGATTTCATCGCACCCGAGGTGCGGCGCAACGAGGTGGTCAGTTTCGTCTCCGGCGGTCTGCGCGATCTGTCCATCTCGCGCACCTCGTTCGATTGGGGCGTGAAGGTCCCCGATCATCCCGACCACGTCATGTACGTCTGGGTCGACGCGCTGACCAACTACCTGACCGGGGTCGGCTACCCGGATACCGAATCCGAATTGTTCCAACGTTATTGGCCGGCTGATCTGCACATGATCGGCAAGGACATCATCCGATTCCACACCGTCTACTGGCCCGCGTTTCTGATGTCCGCCGGAATCGAGTTGCCGCGCAGGGTTTTCGCACACGGCTTTCTGTTGAACCGCGGCGAGAAGATGAGCAAGTCGGTGGGCAACATCGTCGACCCGAACACCCTGATCGACACGTTCGGGCTGGATCAGGTGCGGTATTTCCTGCTGCGCGAGGTCCCGTTCGGCCAGGACGGCAGCTACAGCGAAGACGCGATCATCACCCGGATCAACACCGACCTGGCCAACGAGCTCGGCAATCTGGCCCAACGGTCGCTGTCCATGGTGGCCAAGAATCTCGACGGGGTGGTCCCCACGCCCGGCGAGTTCACCGCCGAGGACACCGAGCTACTCACCATCGCCGACGGTCTGCTCGAGCGGGTTCGTGCCGAGTTCGACAGCCAGGCAATGCATCTGGCGCTGGAAACGATTTGGTTGATGCTCGGCGCGGCCAACAGGTACTTCTCCGCTCAGGAGCCCTGGGTGTTGCGGAAGAGTGAGGCTCAGGCGGACCAGGTTCGCTTCGCCACCGTGCTCTATGTCACCTGCGAAGTCGTGCGCATTGCGGCGCTGCTGATTCAGCCGGTGATGCCCGACTCGGCAGGCAAGCTGCTCGACCTGCTTGGTCAGTCGCAGGAGCAACGCAGCTTCGCCGCGATCGGTGAGCGGCTCGAGCCCGGCATTGCGCTACCGGCGCCCACCGGGGTGTTCCCGCGCTATCAAACAGAAAGTTGATCGTCGAAATCGACTCGGTGCCCACCGGGATCAAATCCCGGTGGGCACCGATCGACACTCCGGTCAGGACGATTCGCCTGCCATCTGGCGCTTACCGCGCCTGATCGGATTTGCGTGCGGTGGCGTACGCGCTGAACGCCGCGGTTACCACCGCGATGGCCGCCGCGAGCAGGAATGCGGTGAAGAAATTGTCGCCCGTGCCCAAAGCCAGCACGTAGAAGGACAAGCCCAGCACGCCGCCGACGTGGTGTCCGGTGGTCATCAGAGCCGAGCCCACTCCCTGGTTTTCGGGCTTCAGATCCGCGGTGCCGACCATCATGGACGCAAGGAACGCCATCCCGGAACCGATGCCGGCGACGATCAGTACGACCAGGTAGGCCACCAGATTGTGATCGAGGGTGGTGACCATCGCGAGCAGCACCAGGCCGACGGTGCCCACCAGCAGACCGATCAGCAGCGGCAGCCGGACCCCATACTTGTTGGCCAACCGGTTGGTGATCATGTTTCCGGCGGTCATCGCGAGGGCCAGCGGGAGCAGGGCAAGGCCCGTCGCAAGCGCGCTGTACCTCTGGTCGTTCTGCAGGTAAAGGGCGGACAGGAAGTAGATCGAGTTGAACGCCATCAAATACAGACCGGTGATGAAGACACCGAAGACCAGCGTGCGGTTGCGCAGCAGCCCCGCCGGGATAAGCGGTGCGGCGCCGACCTTTTCCCGCTGGACCCACAGCACCCCAGCCACCGCCGCCACGATGAAGGCACCCCAGGACTGGATCGACGACCAGCCGACGTCGGCCGCACGGGTGATGCCGAAGACGGCCGAGGCGACGGTGACGGTGGCCAGTAGCGCGTTGACCAGGTTCAGCGGGAGCCCGGACGAGCCCGTGGTGAACTTCGGCAACAGGCGGATCGCGCCGACACCGATGATGACCGCCAGCGGCATGTTCAGCGCGAAAATCCAGTGCCAGGAAAGGTAATTGCTGACGACGCCCGACACCACGACACCGAACGAAAGACCGACCGCCCCGGTTGTGCCCCAAACGGCCATGGCACGATTACGCAGCTTCCCGGCCGGGAAGCTCAGGCCGATCAGTCCGAGCGTGGACGGGTCCAGCAGGCCGGCGCCGATGCCCTGGATGGCACGCGAGACGACAAGCACGGTGAAATCGTTGGTGAAGAAACTGATCAGCGAGCCGCCGCCGAAAAACACCAGCGACACGATGAACACATTGCGGGCTCCGAAGATGTCGCCGGCTCGGCCGCCGAGCGTCAGGAAGCCGGCGAAGAACACGACGTAGGCCGCGACGACCCACTGCTGTTGCCCGTGCGCCAGGTTCATCTGATGACCGATACTGGGCAGCGCCACGAACACGCTGGTGTAGTCGAAGGCGACCGAGAATTGAGCGGCGGCAAGCAATGCCAGAACCCAACGCAGTCGGCGGGCGCGGTGGGGCGATTCGATGTCGCCCGGCGCCTCGGCCGGCCCGGTGAGTAGTTCATTTGTGGTCATTTCCGTGGCTCTCCTTGGGTGATGTGGGTCGGTGGTGCGCGCAATTTGCGTCGAAATCAGCATCAGCAGCGGACCTAGAAGGTTTCTCAAGACATCCTTGGGACGGCCGCGCCGGTCGCCTTCGCTCAGCGCAACGGCGTTCCCGAGTCCTGCAAACAAGGTGCGCAACAGGGTTCGGTACCGGGACGACCGCAAGCCGGCTTCGTCGCCGGCGACGAGAAACTGGAGAGGGCGCGGATTTCCGTGGTCTGACCGGTGGGCTGCGGCCATACTGAGGTCATGTCCCTCGTTGTGCCGCCCTACCCGCCGCAGCGCTACAGCAAAGACCAGCCCGAGGCCAGCGCCTGGCTCAAGCGGGCGGACGCGTCACCGGATTACGAGACCGGCGGGGTCAAGTATCACTACCTGGCCGATCACCGGTGCACCGACGGCGACTACGGCCTGTATCGGGTCGAGTTACCGGCGGCCGGTGGCGGCCCCGGCCCGCACTTTCACCGCACCATGTCCGAGGCCTTCTTCGTGCTCTCGGGGACCATGGGTCTCTACGACGGCCACGACTGGGTCGACGGGCACCAGGGCGATTTCCTCTACATTCCACCCGGCGGGATCCACGGCTTCCGCAACGTCTCCGATAAGCCAGCGTCTTTCCTGATCCTGTTCTCCCCCGCCGCGCCGCGCGAGGCCTACTTCGAAGGGATGAGCGCGTTGGCCGACATGACCAATGAGGAACGCGCGGAATGGTTTATCCGCCACGACAACATCTGGATCTGATCAGTCCGACTTGCCGTCTGTCCCGAAGTACCGGTCACCGAAGTCGCCGATGCCCGGGATCATGTAGGCGTTCTCGTTGAGACGCTCTTCGACCGACGACGTCACGATGGGTAGCTCTGGATGCTGGCCGCGCACCGCCGCGATCCCCTCGGGCGCCGCGATCAGGCTCACGAAGATGATGTTGCCTTCGGCGACTCCGCTGTCGAGCAGCACCTGAATGGCTTGCAGCGCGGTCCCGCCGGTGGCCAGCATCGGGTCGAGCAGCAGCACATGGCGCTCAGCGATGTCGTGGGGCAGATTCTTGTAGAACAGCTGCGGCAACTTCGTCACCTTGTCCCGCTGTATCAATATCTTGCCGATGCGGACCGACGGCCAGGCGCTGCGCAGCGCGCCTTCCATGCTGTCGCCCGCCCTGATGACAGAAACTCCGCACACCGGCGCCGGCAGACGCAGGCCCGCATAGGTTTCGCCTACCGGTGTTTGCACTTCCCAAGGCGCATAGGGCAATAGGTCGAGGGCGCACTCGATCAGCAACCGCATGATCCGGCCGGAGTAGAAGACCAAATCATCGCGGGTGGCGTCCCGGTCACGCACGATTGTGTGCAGCGCGCGCAGTTGTTTGGTCTGCGGCAAGACGTGCAGATTCGGGTCGCCGTGTTCACTGTCGGCTACCAGCCGCTTGGACGATACGGTCATGATAGTGCTCCTATTCAGCCGGAGGGGCGTCGAAATGCGATGGATAGTCAGGGGTTTCGGTGAAATAGTGCGCGGCAACCCGATAGATATCTTTGCCGCCGGTCCTGCGCCACAGCGCGCGAAGGACGTACACCAACTTCGGGTTGTGTTCTTCCTTCTCTTCAATCGCCCGGGCGACGAGGGCGTTCCAGTCGGGGTCGGCTGCGCCTGGCGCGTCAATCGTGTTGCAGTAGGCCGCGTGCAGGGTCTCGAGGGTCGTGAGGTCGGGCGGGTTTCCGTCGTGCAGCAGCAGCCCGAACATCCCGATCCAGAAGCAGCGCAGGATGTAGCGTTGCTGCTCGATCGGCAGCCATTCGGCGATTCTCTCCAGTGCGAACAGCGACGTGATCAGGTGCAGCAGCACGATGTCACCGGGCACGACGAGGTAGCTGAGCGTGACGATGTAGTACATCTGCTTCCAGCACGCGCCGATGTCGTGCTCGTCGATCCAAGCCGGAATCTCGTAGAACGAGGGGTGTCCGTCGGCGAGCAGCCTGGCGACCCTGAATTGCAATCCCGAACGGGCCAACTCGGGGTCGATGCCGTGCATGGCCCGGGCCGTGGTGTCGGTAATGACGTCGTTGATGTGCGCAACGAAGTCGTCGTATTCGCCGTTCCAGCCGCGGACGGTCGTCAGCAGGGAGTCGACGGCGCCCGCCCCGGAGCAGGATGCGTGGTGCGAGCGCTCGGGGTGGCAAGAGCGGTAGGAGTACGCCGAATACGCGAGGCCCTCGATGATCATCCATCGGCTGCCAGCGGCCAGCGCCCACCCGAGGTGGATGGTGCCGTGGGCGAATCCGCCGAGCCAGCCGTCCAGCAGCGGCGGCACGTAGGTGCGCAGCACTTCCTGCAGGCCGAGTTCGCGTTCCTTCTGATCGAAGAAGGCGCAGTAGGCCGTGAAATGCTTACGTGCTCCCCAGAATTCACGCCAATTGTCGTCAGTGATGGTGACGGTTGCCGGTCGCGGCGGCCGCAAGAGGTGACCATACGGGGTCTCCTCGGGGTACGTCGCGTAAAACTCCTCGATGCGCTGCGGTGACGCCCCCAGCCCGGCGAGGGCGATGACCGCATGCTTGGCGTGGTTGGTGAGGTGACCGTTGAACTCGATGTCGTAGCTGCGGTCGTCGAGCAGCCGGTCGACCAGTTGCACGGCCGAGGGACAAATCAGATTGTTCACGGTCATGTGCGGGTGCTCCTCATAAGTGGTCTCGCAGTTAAGACCAGCATCGCCGCGCCCTCTTGGCGGTTTCTAAACACATCCTTGGCGGCACCGCGGCTACTGCGCTACGGCCCGAACGCTCCCACTGGGCCGTGCTGTGAGTCACAACGCTGCGTTTGCTGAGCTGTGTCGGCGAGCTCTTTCAGGCATGCGACGACGTCGTCGAACGTGTCCGCTACGGTGACGGGCTCGAGCGCCCACAGGTCCGCCGCGGCGTGCACGCCGTAGGAGACCGCGATCGCCCGGGCGCCGGCCGCGTTCGCCATCGTCAAGTCGTGCGTGGTGTCCCCCACGACGATTGTGGAATTGGCTGTGACGCAGAGCTTTTCGATGATGCGGAGTACCATTTCCGGCTCCGGCTTGGGACGGGAGACCTCATCCGCGCCGAGCACCACGGTGAACTCGTCCCAGATGCCGGCGGCCCGTAGCAGCGCTTCGGCGCTGGCGTGGAATTTGCTTGTCGCGACGGTCAAGGTCATGCCGCTGGCCCGCAGCGCGGCCAGCCCGTCGACGACCCCGGGGAAGATCAGCTCCCGACCGCGCGGCAGCACAATCTCGCGGAAGAAGGTCTGGTAGAGCCCGACGGCCTCGGCCACGCGGGCGTCGTCATCGCCGAGCCCGAGCAGCGAGCCAAACGCCCGCGGCAGCGGCAGGCCGATGGTGGCGCGGGTGGCCGCCGCGTCGGGCGGCGTTTCGCCCATGGCGGCGAAGACCGCCGCGAAGGTCTGCACGATCGCGCTTGGTGTATCGATGAGAGTTCCGTCCAGGTCGAATGCGATGGTCAGGGTCATGCGAAGCTCCTGTTGTCGGTTGCGTTGTGGCTGTGGGCATACGCGGCGGCGAGTCTGCCGCCGAGCTCCGCGGTGCTGACGAGTACCGCGGTGTTGGCCTGCGCCGAACGACCTTCGGTCGCCTTGTCGACGGCGCGCATCAGATGCTTGGTGATCGCGCCGGCCCGCACACCGTCGCGCTCCGCGGTGACCATCGCCGCCGCGATGGCGCCTTCGATCTCGGCGGCGTCGATGGCCTCCTCGGCGGGAATCGGCTGCGTGATCAGCACTCCGCCCGGCGCGCCGAGCGCCCAGTGCAGGTCGGCGGTGCGAGCGATCGCGGCCGGGTCGTCGAGTCGCTGCGGGCTGGGAAGGCCGCTCGAGCGGACGTAGAAGGCGGGGAAATCATCTGAGCGGTAGGAGATTACCGGCACGCAATGCGTCTCGAGGAACTCGAGGGTCAGGCGCAGATCCAGAATGCTCTTCGCCCCGGCGCACACGACGGCCACCCGCGAGCGGGTGAGCTGCACCAGGTCGGAGGAGATGTCCATGGTGGTCTCGGCCCCGCGGTGCACGCCGCCGACGCCGGCCGAAGCGAAGAAGGTGACGCCGGCCAACTCCGCCGCGACAAGCGATGACGCGACCGTGGTGGCACCGGACTTGCCGGTGGCGAGAAGGGCGGCCATGTCCCGGCTGCTCACCTTCGGGATCCCCGCGGTCGTCCCGAAACTCTCGATCTCCGCGTCGGTCATGCCGATCTTGATCTGGCCGTCGATGATGCCGATGGTCGCCGGCACCGAACCGCCTGTGCGGACCGCCCGTTGCACGGCGTGTGCCGTGGCGACGTTGTGCGGGTAGTCCAGGCCGTGGGTGATGACGTTGGATTCCAGCGCCACCACCGGCTGGCCAGCGGCAAGGGCGTCGGCGACCTCGTCGCTGTAAGCGAGGGGAATGCTTTTGTGCTGCATTAGAACTCCTTGCTGTTCGTCGGGGAGTCGGGCTAGCTCGCTGGCCAGAGCGGGATGCCCGTCGCGTCGGTGTGGTTGTCGTCGCGGGCGGCCTTGAGGACGGGAACGTGGCTGACCCGCACGTGCGACGTCTGCGTGCGGCGCTGCCCGCCGAGCGGGATCGGAAAGTGCCTGACGTTCGTCTGGTGCAGATCCTCGGCGGGCACCCGCAGGCGGGCCTGGATCGCCTCGGCGAGTTCGTCGATACCGGCGGCCCGCAGCAGACTGTAGTGGTCCGCGGCTAGGCGCACGACGGTCCGCGGACTGCTCGACACACCGTCGAGGTTCTCCAACGGGGATACCTCGTCGCCCTGCGCGGTGAAGACCGTGATTGGCGCCGAGATCCGTCGCTGGTCGAGCGTGACCGGGAAGTGGAATGTCTCGCGTACCACTCCGGTGATGCGCCGGACCAAGTCGCCGTCGAGGTGATCGAAGTGCTCGGCGATGAAGGCGACGAACGCGTCCTCGTCGGTCGCGGCGTCCAGGCATGCGCTCAGCGCGGGGTGAGCGAGGCTGCCGGCGAACACCGAGAACAGCACGGCGACGAAAAGCCGGTCGTCGAAGCTGGATTCGGCATCGGCGGCAACGCGGCCCGGAAATGGCAGCGATGGCATGCCGGGGGCCATCAGGAACACGTGCTCCACCTCGTCCCCGAGCTGCTCGAGCTGATATGCCACCTCGAACGCCAGACGGGCGCCAAAGGAGTAGCCCCACAACGTGTATGGCCCTTCCGGCTGGTGCTTCTTGATCATCTCGACGTCAAGTGCGGCCATCTCCGCCAGCGACGGGCAGATGGTCTCGCCGGCGTTGATGCCCGAGGCCTGGATGCCGAACACCGGGCGGTCGGCGGGCGCGTTGGCCGCCAGCAGCCGCAGGTTCATCGGGTAACCCCCGAGTCCCGGCCAGCAGTAGACCGGGGCCCCTTCGCCGTCTCCCCGCAGCGGCACCAGCCGCGAGCAGCCGGCGCCGCCGTCACGGTCGACTCGGGCCGCGAGCTCGCTGATGGTCGGCGCCTCGAACAGCACCTGCAGCGGCAGTGCGGTCCCCAGCTGCCGGTTGATCTTGTTGATCAGCACGACCGCGGAAAGGGAGTTGCCGCCGGCCGCGAAGAAGTCGTCCCGGATGGAGACGTCGTCGCGGTGCATCGTTGCGCGCCACAGCCGGGCGATCACTTTCTCGGTCTCCGTGCGCGGCTCCTCGATCGGGCCGGTGCAGAGCTTGGTCATCGACTCGTCCAGCGCCTGCAGGGCCTTGACGTCCACCTTCCCGTTGGCGGTGAGTGGCATGGTGTCGATGACGGTGACCCGGTTGGGAACCATGTAGTGCGGGAGCCGCTGGGCCAGGTCGTCGCGGATCAACTCCGCCGGGCCCTTCATGTGCACGGCGTCTTCGGCCATGCCTTCGCTGCTCCACTGCGTGGCGCTGACCCGCCCGCCGACCACGAAGTAGAAGGCGGACCCGTCGCCGGCGCCGAAAATATCAGCGACGCGCCGGGCGGACGGCAGGTCGTTTCCGGATTCTGAGCTGTAACCAGACGACATGAATCCGAGTCCAAGGTCATTCATCTGCAGCTGCTGCAGCTTGCGGCCCAGGTCGACGTAGCGCGTCCACACGCTGGGGCTGTGGCTGAGCATGGTGATCCCGAAGGCCGCCCGCTCGTACGTCTGCTGGTTGATGGCGATCACGTGGCGCTTCTGCACCAGCTCGCCGCTTACCCGCTCCAGGGAACCGGCGCTGTACCGCCACTGACCAGCGGGTAGGTCGGAGATCCTGCCCTCGTGCGCCTGGACGTAGACCTCGACCGGGTCCGCCGCATCAGGGCCGGCCATCGGAACAATGTCGCAGCTACCGAGGCGGAAGTCGTCGGGGGCACCCAGGTTCGCGGGCGCCGACTCCGAGTCGAAGCCGCCGACCGCGAGCCCGAAGGCCGGCAGCACGGCATCGAACAAGCCGAGCATGTGGCCGACCTCGATCTGCAGCACCTCTTGAATGTTGTTGCGGTACACCGGTTCGATGGCGTTGCGGCGGCCGACGAAGTGCAGGCGCAGGCAGGCGCCGTCCGTGGCAGCCGGTGCGACCAGCGCCAGCTGGTGCTGGATCGGGTGGTAGTAGTAGATCCCGGACGCGAGGCCGGCGATCCCCGAGATCTCTAGGTAGAGCTGCGTCGCGTACAGCGCGCCCGGTGAGGCGTAGCCGTATTTGGGCAGCAGACGCTCATCGCTGTGGAACTGCCCGAAGTAGCGGAGGATCCCGCCCAGCTCGTCGAGCGTCAGCGAGTCGATGCTGCGTGCATCGGAGATCGGGGGCTGCTTGTCGAGCAGCTTGAGGAGGTCGGCCTGGGTGACGTCTCCACCCTCGAAGAAGCGGTACGTCTTGCGGCCGAAGACGATTCGGCGCTGCTCGGCGGTCGGGATGCGGCCCGGCAGATCAATTCGACGGCAGTCCGCGAGCGTAGCGTCCTGGCAGCAGCCGGCGTTGGACAGCTGAGCCTTCACCTGCAGCTTGGACGACTTGGACTGATGGTGTACGCCGTGATTGCCTTGGTCCATCACCGCCGCTTCCTTCGCGTCGACCTCAGTGAACACTACGAGGTTCGCGCCCGTGCGCGGGTCGTCTCGGACGATCACTTCTGCCCGCTTGACCCACTCGTGCAGTTCGACGGCGGCCCGGACCTCATCCAGCTCGACCCGGTATCCGCGCAGCTTCACCTGGTTGTCCCGGCGGCCCACGAACTCTACGGTGCCGTCGGCATTCCAGCGGGCCAGGTCGCCCGTGCGGTAGAGGCGGTCCTGGCCGGCCTCACTTGCTAGGGGATTGCGGACGAACCGCTCGGCGGTCAGGTCCGGCCGCTGCACGTAGCCGCGCGCCACCTGCACGCCGCCGATGTGCAACTCGCCGGCCTCGCCGACCGCCGTCGGCGCTCCCTTGTCGTCGAAGATGTAAAAGGTCACGCCGTGCGCCGGCGCGCCGATCGGGATAGACGGGGCACCGGCCAGCGTGGAATCACGTTCCACGACAAAGGAAGACGCGTTGATCGTGCACTCGCTGGGGCCATAAAGGTTGATCAGGGCGCAGCCTGGCAGCGTGTCCAGCAGCTGCGCTGCCAACTTCTTCGGCAGCACCTCTCCGCCGCTGAAGATCCGGGTAAGCGAGGTGCACCGGCGCAGTTCCTCGGTGTCAACGAGCGCCTGCAACAGGGTTGGCACGCCCTGCAGCACCGTCACGTCGTGGTTGACGATCAGGTCAAGCAACTGTTCGGGGTCGCGGTAGGCGCCCGGTCCGCTCATCACCACGCGGCTGCCGCACGCCGGCGCGAGGATCTCCCACTGCGCCGCGTCGAAGCTCAGGGGCGTCTTCTGCAAGATCGTGGTCCGCTCGTCCAGGCCGTGCGTGCTCGCGAGCCATTGGAGCTGGTTGACGATGCTGCGGTGCTCGATCATGACGCCTTTCGGCTTGCCCGTGCTGCCGGAGGTGTAGATCAGGTAGGCCACGTTGTCTGGGCTCGCCTTGTCGCTGAGATCCGCGCCACGGTAATCACGCGCGTCGGCCAGATCGGCGATGATGGTTTCCGCCGGCGCCAGCGTTGTCAGCCGTGCCCGCAGAGCCTGGTCTGCAAGCACAACTTTGGTGCCGGAATCGGCGATCATGTGCCGCAGCCGCTCGTCCGGGTACTCCGGCGACAGCGGTAGGTAGGCGGCGCCGGCAAACAGCACGCCCCACACCCCGACCATGAGGTCGATGGACGGGTCCATGAAGATACCGATGCAGTCGTCGGCCTCCGCGCCAAGCGATTGAAGGTGGACCGCAAGCTGCTCGCTCTTGTCGGCGAGTTGGGCGAAGGTCAGCTGCTGGTCGTTGTGTGAGACGGCGATCGACTCGGCGTGTAACAGAGACTGGCTCCGGAGCAGGCCCGGCAAGGTCAAACCGTGAGTGAACATTGGGATCTCCCTGTGCTGATGTGGGTCGGTGGTCTGCGCTGTTTGCGTTGACACCACAATCGGCAGCGGGTCTTTGGGGAATCTCAATAAATCCTTGACGAGACGTCAGACGGCCAGACCGTGGGCAGCCGCGGCGGCCGCAGGTTGGCGGACTCGGGACGATTGCGCCACGTCAATCCGCAAACTTCGTAACAATGACAACTGACCGATTGGCGACACCTGACGCCACAGGAGGACTGGTGAGCGCGATGGTGGGCGAACGTCTCGGATTGGGTCTGCTCGGACCGCTGGAGATGAGTATCGACGGCGCCCTAGTACCGTTAGGCACCCCTAAACAACGGGGAGTGTTGGCGATGCTGGTCATCAACCGCAATAGACCGGTAGGCGCCGAGTCACTTATCACAGGCATCTGGGACGGTGACCCCCCCTCAGGAGCAAAGGCCAGCCTCTACTCCTACGTGTCCAATCTCCGCCAGCTGCTCGGCGGCGCCGGGCTCGACCCACGGACGGCGTTGGCAGCGGCCCCGCCGGGATATCGACTGAACATCCCCGACAGCGCTTGCGATCTCGGGCGGTTCAGCGCTGAGAAGGCCGCCGGCGTGCGCGCGGCGGCTGCGGGACGGTTCGATGACGCCAGCCGGAATCTATCTGCTGCATTAGCAGAATGGCGTGGCCCGGTACTCGAGGACTTGCGCGACTTTCAGTTTGTCGACTCTTTTGCCGCCGCCCTCGTGGAGGAAAAGATTCTCGCTCATACCGCGATGGCTGAAGCCGAAATAGCTTGCGGGCGGCCCTCCGCCGTGATCACCGAACTAGAAGCACTGACTGCCGAACACACTTACCGTGAGCCGCTGTGGGCTCAGCTGATCACCGCCTACTACCTGGCCGATCGCCAGTCCGACGCGTTGGCCGCCTATCGCCGGCTCAGAACAACGCTCGCCGAAGAGCTCGGAATCGAACCTGTCCAGACGCTGACCGACCTGAATGAAAGGATCCTGCGCCAGGAACCGCTAGACGTGAAGAAGGCTGCCAAATCCGCTGCCGCCGGTACTGTCACCGTGCTTGATCAGCGCACTAAGGCCTCCGGTCAGATGTCGTTTGGCTGTCTGCTCAGCGCCTCAGGTCGCAGCTACCCGCTGCAAGCAACGGCGACCCAGATCGGACGTCTCGACGACAACGACATCATCCTCGAAGGCGACAACGTCAGCCGTCATCACGCCGTCATCGTGGACACCGGAACCAGCTACATCATCAAAGATCTTCAGTCATCGAATGGGGTGCACGTACAGCATCAGCGGATCCGTGCGGCCGCCACGCTGCAGGACGGCCACCACATCCGTATTTGCGACCATGAGTTCACGTTTCAGATCAACGACAACGCCGAGAGCGCGGACGAGGCCGGCGGATGAGCCGTGCGGCCCATTAGAGCGCTCGTATAGGTCTGCGATCTGGCGGTTCTCTTCCTGGCAGCAGACCGGCTCGGTGCGTATGGTGAGCCGGTGGAGGGCACGCCGTTCGGGCGTTATCGCCTTATCAAGACGTTGGGCCAAGGCGGCATGGGCGTGGTGTGGCGAGCCTACGACCCGATATGCGATCGGGATGTAGCCCTCAAGGTGCTCCCGACGAATCTCGCCGATGATCAGGTGTTCCAACAGCGATTTCGGCAGGAGGCCCGCTCCGCTGCTGGGCTTAACGAACCTCATGTTGTGCCGATCTACGATTTCGGCGAGGTCGAGGACCGCCTGTTCGTAACAATGCAGCTAATCGACGGCCAGAGCCTCGAAACGCTCCTCGCCGACGGGCCGCTTGAGCCCGCCCGGGCCGTCTTCATCATCGAGCAGATCGCCCTCGCGCTGGATGCCGCGCACCGGGTCAAACTGGTGCACCGCGACGTCAAACCGTCGAACATTCTGGTCGCCGAAAACGACTTCGCTTACCTCATCGACTTCGGCATCGCCCGCAGCATTGGGAAACCAGGGTTGACCAGCACCGGCGCAACCATCGGGACCTGGGCCTACATGGCTCCCGAGCGCTTCCGGGTCACCACCCCTGCTGCCAGCTCCGACACCTACGCGTTGGCTTGCGTCCTGCACCAATCGGTGACGGGGCAGCTGCCATTCGCCGCCGATTCGCTGGAACAGATCGTCCTTGCCCACATGCAAGAGCCACCGCCCAAAGCGTCATTGCTGCGTCCCGCAATTCCCGCCGCACTGGACGATGTCATCGCCACCGGCATGGCTAAATCGCCTGACCAGCGTTATAAAACCGTCAGGGAGTTCGCGAGCGCGGCACGTGTAGCCGTCACTCCCGGGGTGCCCCCGCCCGAAGATGCTCACGATGGCGGGACGAAGCCGCACACCGACGCCAATAAGACACGAAATGAGACGGGCGCAGACGCCGCAGCATTGTTCGATCCGCTCGATAACCCGGCATCCGAGGAGCTCGAGCCCAGCCCAGACCGAAAGCGTTCGAGGTTGGTGCGGCAACTGACGGTCGCGGGCGTGCTCGCGGTGATAGCTGCCGTCGTTTTGGCAGCGTTTCTATTTGCTGGTCGGGGCCCGACTTCCCCGGTCATCGCGACCGTCGCCGTCGGCAAGTACCCGGAAGGGGTCGCGGTGGACCCGGGTATCCGCACCGTCTACGTCGCGAATCGCGGCGATGGCACAGTGTCGGTGATAGACGGGTCAACACGCACCGTCACCGCCACCGTACCCGTCGGGTTCAACCCCGAGGGTGCGGCGGTGAACCCGGGCACCCACGCCGTCTACGTCCCCAACAATGGCGACGGCACAGTATCGGTGATCGACGGCTCAACACGCACCGTCACCACCACCGTGCCCGTCGGCAAGTACCCGGTCGGGGTGGCGGTCGACCCGGGCACCCACAGCATCTACGTCTCCAACAACGGCGACGGCACAGTATCGGTGATCGACGGCTCAACACGCACCGTCACCGCCACGGTGCCCGTCGGCAGACATCCGGTCGGGGCGGCGGCGGATCCGACGACCCACACCATCTACGTCGCCAACCGGGGCGAGGGCACGGTGTCGATAATCGACGGCTCAACACACGCCGTCGCCGCGACCGTGCCCGTCGGCGAGGGCCCGTCTGGGGTGGCGGTGGACCCCGGCAGCCATACCGTCTACGCGGCCAACTCCGGCGAGGGCACAGTGTCGGTGATCGACGGCTCAACACGCACCGTCATCGCCACGGTGCGTGTCGGCAAGGGCCCAGAGGCGGTGGCGGTGGACCCGGGCAACCACACCGTCTACGTGCCCAACTCTGGCGACGGCACAGTGTCGGTGATCGACGGCTCAACACGCACCGTCACCACCGCCGTGCCCGTCGGCAAGGACCCGTCCAGACTGGCGGTGGACCCGGGCAGCCACACCATCTACGTCGCCAACTATGCCGATGGCACGGTGTCAGTGATCGAACACCAATAGCCGTTTCGTTGCCGACTGAGTTCAGCTGTCGGCCAATCGAACCCGCACGGTCACCCGCCCCTTCTCGTCGCGGTGGGCGACCGCATGCCCAGCACGCTCGACCCCGACGAGCGTCAACGACATCGG
>NZ_DATNJW010000425.1:0-5337 GCF_035603715.1 Mycobacterium sp.
GCCACCGTCCCGTCGAGCCCGAGCCATGAGCTGGGTCTGGCAAGCGCTGGCCGCGTTGCTGGTGGCATCGGTGTTCGCCGCGGCCGTCGCGCAGGCCCGGCTGGTCGCACCAGGGGTCAGCGCTGCGCAACGGGTGTTGGCGGCCGGCGTGCGTTCCGAAGAGGCGACGACCGGCGAGCTCACCAAGCATCGCAATGCGCTTTCCGCACAACGTGATGACGTTCAACGGCACGCGTTGGCCGAAGACGCCGCGGGCCAGCGACTGCTCGCCAACCTCGACCGGCTCAGCCTGGCCGCCGCGAGCACCCCGGTCGCCGGTCCGGGTCTGAGCGTCACCGTGACCGAGCCCGCCGTCAGCCCGAACCTGTCCGACGTCTCCAAGCAGCGAGTCGGCGGCAGCCAGCAGATCATTCTCGATCGGGACCTGCAATTGGTAGTCAACTCGTTGTGGGCCAGCGGCGCCGAGGCTATCGCCGTCGACGGAGTCCGGATCGGCCCGAACGTGACCATCCGGCAGGCCGGGGGCGCGATACTCGTCGACAACAACCCCACCACCAGCCCGTACGCGGTTCTGGCGGTCGGCCCGCCGCATGGGATGCAAGACGTGTTCGACAACAGCCCGGGCCTACGCAGGCTACGGCTCCTGGAGACGTCATATGGCGTCGGCGTGAACGTCAGCGCCAAGGACAATCTCACGCTGCCGGCCGGGGCGGTCCGAGATGTCAAGTTCGCCAAACAGATTGGTTCGTCGTAGTGCGCGAAAACCTAGGGCCGAATATAGAGCTAGTGGAGGCAGAGCAGGGATGATCGGTATCGCAGCGCTGGCCGTCGGTATCGTGCTGGGCCTGGTCTTTCACCCCAGCGTGCCGGAGGTCATCCAGCCCTATCTGCCGATCGCGGTCGTCGCCGCACTCGACGCGGTGTTCGGCGGGTTGCGGGCGTACCTGGAGCGGATTTTCGACCCGAAGGTGTTCGTGGTGTCGTTCGTGTTCAACGTGCTGGTCGCGGCGCTGATCGTCTACGTCGGCGACCAGCTGGGCGTCGGCACGCAGCTGTCGACGGCGATCATCGTCGTACTGGGTATCCGCATCTTCGGGAACGCCGCGGCGCTGCGGCGCCGACTCTTCGGCGCGTAACGGATACAGGGCCGACATGAGCGACACCGATCCCGAAGCCGACGACACCGCCGCGGAGTCGCTCCACCCCGACGGCGAAAACGCCGGAAAGCCCGCAGACGTCGAGCAGGCCGCGGAGGCCGAGCAGCACGGTCGGCACGAACTGGGGCCGCACCAACCGAAACCCGCGATCGGCGAATTGCAGCCCCGCGGATTCCTGCGACGCGGCCGCACAGTTTTCGGCACACTGGCCCTGATCCTGTGCCTGCTGCTGGGCGTGGCGATCGCAACCCAGGTGCGCCAGACCAACACCGGCGACTCGCTGGATACGGCCCGTCCCGCGGACCTGCTGGTGCTGCTGGATTCGCTGCGTCAACGCGAAGCGACGCTGAACACCGAGGTCGCCGAACTGCAGCGCTCGTTGAACGCCTTGCAGGCGTCGGGCAGCAGCGACCAGGCCGCCATCCAGAACGCTCAGGCCCGGCTGGCGGCGTTGTCGATCCTGATCGGCACGGTCGGCGCCACCGGCCCCGGTGTCACCGTGCGGATCGAGGATCCCGGGCCCGGGGTTGCGCCGCAGGCGATGCTCGACGTGCTCGACGAACTACGGGCCGCCGGCGCCGAGGCCATCCAGATCAGCGATGGGCACGAGGCGGTGCGAACCGGCGTCGACACCTGGATCGTCGGTGCTCCCGGTGCACTTATCGTCGACGGCAAAACCTTGATCCCGCCGTATTCGGTTGTTGCCATTGGTGATCCACCGACGCTTGCGGCGGCGATGAACATTCCCGGCGGCGCGGTGGACAGCGTCAAACGCGTCGGCGGCACCATGTCGGTGCAGCAGGACGACAAGGTCGACATCACCGCCTTGCGACAACCAAAACCGCGCCAATACGCTCAGCCCGTCAAGTAGTAACCGACCAGAACAGGAAAACCGTGAGCGAAATCCCGCCTGATTTGCACTACACCGCCGAACACGAGTGGATTCGGCGGACCGGGGATGACACCGTCCGGGTAGGGATCACGGACTTCGCCCAGCAGGCCCTCGGCGACGTCGTATTCGTCCGGCTGCCTGACGTGGGTAGTGACCTGTCTGCGGGGGACGCGTTCGGTGAAGTGGAATCGACCAAGTCCGTGTCGGACCTTTATGCACCGGTGACGGCGAAAGTTGTTGCTGTCAATGAAGATTTAGAAGCCACCCCCGAGCTGGTCAACTCCGACCCCTACGGCGGCGGCTGGCTGATCGACCTCCAGGTCGACGCCGGGGCCCTGGAGAAAGGATTCGACGAGCTGCTGGACGCCGAGACCTACCGCGGCACGCTGGCCGAATGACCCTTGTTATCGTTCCCTGCGCCCGGCACCGATGCACGCCGGACCGAGGCCGGACTCGGACGGCGATCAGATGTCGCCGCCGATCCGGCGGGGGACGGCACATTGGGCTCCTGTGCGCGGTACGGTCGTCACATCGACGGCCACAGCGGGTGGGAAACCGGCCGACCGGACCCAACCAGACAACGCAGCAGCGGTCAGTGAGGAGCAGCGGGTGACGGACAAGGACAACGACCAGACTTCTGATGAGGTCACCGTGGAGACGACATCTGTTTTCCGCGCGGACTTCCTCAATGAACTGGACGCTCCCGCGCAGTCGGGCTCGGAGACCGCGGTGTCCGGTGTCGAAGGCCTGCCGGTCGGTTCAGCGTTGCTGGTCGTCAAACGGGGGCCGAACGCCGGCTCGCGCTTCCTGCTCGACCAACCGACCACATCGGCCGGCCGCCATCCCGACAGCGACATCTTCCTCGACGACGTCACCGTCAGCCGTCGGCACGCTGAATTCCGGTTGGAGACCGACGAGTTCCACGTGGTCGACGTCGGCAGCCTGAATGGCACCTACGTCAACCGCGAGCCGGTCGACTCTGCCGTGCTGGCCAACGGCGACGAGGTGCAGATCGGCAAATTTCGCCTGGTATTCCTGACTGGCCCCAAGGTCGGTGACGACGGAGGGCCCGGAAGCTAGTGACCGCGCCCGAGACCCCCGCACTGAGCGGGATGTCTATCGGAGCGGTCCTCGACCTGCTACGACCGGACTTCCCGGATGTGACGATTTCCAAGATCCGTTTCTTGGAAGCCGAGGGTCTCGTTACGCCACAGCGCGCGGCATCGGGTTATCGCCGGTTCACCGCCTATGACTGCGCGCGGCTGCGCTTCATCCTGACCGCCCAGCGTGACCAGTACCTGCCGCTGAAGGTGATCAAGGCCCAGCTGGACGCGCAGCCCGACGGCGAGCTGCCACAGGGCGGATCGCCTTACGGTGTACCGCGATTGGTGTCGGTCGGCGACGATGGGTCCGCGGCGGCCGCCGCGGACCCGGCGGCGGTGTCCACTGCCCGCGTCCGGCTCAGCCGAGAAGACCTGCTGGACCGTTCAGGGGTGGACGGCGAGCTGCTCACGGCGCTGCTCAAAGCCGGTGTGATCACCACCGGCCCTGGTGGCTTTTTCGACGAGCACGCGCCTGCGATCCTGCAGTGCGCCCGAGCACTCGCGGATTACGGGGTCGAGCCGCGTCATCTGCGGGCATTCCGCTCGGCGGCCGACCGGCAATCGGACCTGATCGCGCAGATCGCCGGGCCCCTCGTCAAGGCTGGTAAGACCGGCGCCCGAGACCGCGCCGACGACCTCGCGCGCGAAGTTGCCGCCCTGGCGATCACGCTGCACACCTCGTTGATCAAGTCCGCAGTGCGCGACGTTCTCCACCGCTGAAGGACTAGACTTCGGAACGACAGCTTGCGTTCGGCGGCATGGTGTTTGCACCACTACGTCGGAGCAGGTCTGATCGGACACGGCAGCACGTGCGGAGGGCAGACACAGATGGGTGAAGTTCGCGTCGTCGGCATTCGCGTCGAGCAGCCGCAGAACCAGCCGGTGCTCCTGCTGCGCGAGGCCGACGGCGATCGCTACCTGCCGATCTGGATCGGCCAGTCCGAAGCCGCCGCGATCGCCCTCGAGCAGCAGGGAGTCGAGCCGCCGCGTCCGCTCACCCATGACCTGATTCGGGATCTCATTGCCGCGCTTGGTCATTCGCTCAAAGAGGTGCGCATCGTCGACCTGCAGGAAGGCACGTTCTACGCCGACTTGATCTTTGACCGGAACATCACAGTGTCAGCGCGGCCATCGGATTCGGTGGCCATCGCTTTACGGGTCGGCGTACCGATCTACGTCGAAGAAGCCGTCCTCGCGGAGGCCGGCCTGCTGATTCCTGACGAGAACGACGACGAGCCATCCACCGCCGTTCGCGAGGACGAAGTGGAGAAGTTCAAAGAATTTTTGGACAGCGTCTCGCCCGACGATTTCAAGGCCACCTGAACGCGCGCAGAACGAAAATCGAGGTCGGCCCGCAAAAAAAATGCGGAACGCATTTATCGAGTAGGGCACGCCCGAGTCGGCAACGTCACGGATGCGTCTCAACTGCGAGTTCGACCTCGACACGCCCGGTGGATAGCGTGGAGTCACCGCCTCGACCGCCATACTTTGAATTCAATTGATTAGTTCTACGAACACCAGAGTGAGTCGAAAAGCGTATGCTCACAAGCACTCGATTGAGCAAACGCGAAAACGGCAGCCCGTAACGAGCGCGCGATCGGCGAGAGGATGCACCGTGGGTGACCAGCCACGTCAGGATCAACTGGATCTCGAGTCTGTGACCACACTCGACGACAGTTCAGAAGCCATTCCCGAACCGGCGATCCGCGTGTCGAGCGAACCTGTGCAAGGTGGCTTGTTCCCCGACGACTCGGTACCCGACGAACTGGTCGGCTATCGCGGCCCGAGCGCCTGCCAGATCGCCGGGATCACGTATCGCCAGCTGGACTACTGGGCGCGCACTTCACTGGTAGTACCGTCGATCCGGAGCGCCGCCGGATCCGGCAGCCAACGGCTGTACTCGTTCAAAGACATCCTCGTGCTCAAGATCGTCAAGCGTTTGCTCGACACCGGGATCTCCTTGCACAACATCCGCGTCGCGGTTGACCACCTGCGTCAGCGCGGCGTGCAGGACCTGGCCAACATCACGCTGTTCTCCGACGGGACCACGGTTTACGAGTGCACCTCGGCCGAAGAAGTCGTCGACTTGCTGCAGGGCGGACAAGGCGTGTTCGGCATCGCTGTCTCCGGAGCGATGCGCGAGCTGACCGGCGCTATCGCAGATTTTCCCGGCGAGCGCGCCGAC
>NZ_DATNJW010000426.1:0-3019 GCF_035603715.1 Mycobacterium sp.
GTCGCGCTGGACGATCCGAAGGCGGCAACGCCGTGGAGCGCCGACATCATCACCGGGACCGATCTGGCCGCCGCGGTGCGGATCCTGTCGGCGCTGCCGGCCGCACGTCAGGCCAGCGAGTCGTCGGTCAACCTCGCCAAGGGCGGGACCACCCTGGCCGGGCTGCTGCTGGTCACCGGTAATCCGCAGACGCCGACGAGCCGGCTGGACGTTCGCCGCTGGCTCAACCCGGTCAACGCGGCCGCCGCCAGCGCGATTGTCTCCGGGGCGTTTTCGGCCAGCAAGGTGCTGCGCCAACCCGATCCAACGCCGCAGCCGCTGACTGCCTGGCACGCACTCGACCCGGAAATCGTCTACGCCCGGTTGGCCGGCCGCGCCCGGCCACTGGACGTCGAGCCCGGCATGCCGGGCTGGCGACGTGTGCTCGAGGACCTGTCCTACAGCCCGGTGGTGTCGCCGCTGCGCGGGCCGGCACGTCAGGCCGGCAAGCTGCTGTCGGCGACGCGGGCCGAGCTCGCCGATCCGCTCACTCCGATCCTGGCCGTCGGCGCTGCCGCGTCAGCGATCATGGGCAGCAACGTCGACGCGCTTCTGGTCGGTGGCGTGATGGCCGTCAACGCGTTGACCGGCGGCGCGCAACGGCTACGGGCCGATGCCGCGGCCGCCGAATTGTTCGCCGAGCAGGACCAACTCGCGCGTCGGGTCGTGGTGCCGACGGTGGCGACCGCCCGACGACGGCTGGAGGCAGCCCGCAACGCCGAACGCACGGTCACGGTGTCCGCCACTGCATTGCGACCCGGCGACGTCATCGACTTGGCGGCTCCCGACGTGGTGCCCGCCGATGCCCGTCTGCTGGTGGCCGAGGATCTCGAGGTCGACGAATCTCTGCTCACCGGTGAGTCGTTGCCGGTCGACAAGCAGGTCGATCCGGTCGCGGCCGCCGACACCGAACGGGCCAGCATGCTGTTCGAGGGCAGCACGATCGTTGCCGGGCATGCCCGGGCGATCGTGGTGGCCACCGGTGTGGGCACCGCGGCGCACCGCGCGATCTCAGCCGTCATCGACGTCGAGTCGTCGGCCGGCGTGCAGGCACGGCTGCGCGAGCTGACCGGCAAGGTGCTTCCGCTGACGCTGGCCGGTGGAGCCGCGGTGACCGGTCTGGCGTTGCTGCGGCGGGCGTCGTTGCGTCAGGCCGTCGCTGACGGCGTCGCGATCGCTGTGGCGGCCGTGCCCGAGGGTCTTCCATTGGTGGCGACGCTGTCTCAACTCTCCGCCGCTCAGCGGCTGTCGACCCGCGGCGTGCTGGTCCGAGCCCCCCGCACCATCGAGGCGCTCGGTCGCGTCGACACGGTCTGCTTCGACAAGACCGGCACGCTCACCGAAAACCGCCTGCGCCTGGTGTGTTCGGTACCGGCGGCGACCGATCCGCACGGCCCCATCCCCGGCGTCGCCGAACCGGCGGCCGCCCGGGTTCTGCAGGCCGCCGCGCGCGCCACCACCCAACCGCACGAGGCCCAGGGCCATGCCCACGCCACCGACGAGGCAATCGTCAAAGCTGCGGCGTCGCTCAAAGACGATGTCGAGTGGAACCTGCTCGCCGAGGTACCGTTCGAATCCAGCCGCGGCTTCGCCGCGTCGATCGGCACGCTCAGCGCGGATCCGACAAAGCCGTTGCTGATGCTCAAAGGCGCCCCGGAAGTCATCCTGCCGCGCTGCCGGTTCAACGACCCGCAGGCCGATCAGGACCACGCGGAGTCGCTGGTGCACAACCTCGCCGAGCAAGGCTTGCGGGTGCTGGCGGTGGCCAAGCGCAGCTGGATACACGACACCGAAGACGACGACGACACCGATGCCGATGCCGTCGACGCCGCCGCCCACGATCTCGAGTTGATCGGCTACGTCGGCTTGGCGGACACCGCACGACCGTCAGCGCGCCCGTTGATCGAAGCGCTGTTGGAAGTCGGCCGCGATGTCGTGCTGATCACCGGCGACCACCCAGTAACCGCGCGGGCGATCGCCCGTCAGCTGGGGCTACCCGCCGATGCCCGGGTGGTCACCGGCGCCGACCTCAACGGCCTCGACGAGGACGCGTCCGCCAAGCTGGCCGCCGATGTGCAGGTGTTCGCGCGGGTCAGCCCGGAGCAGAAGGTGCAGATCGTCGGCGCGCTGCAGCGCTGCGGACGAGTGACGGCGATGGTCGGCGACGGAGCCAACGACGCCGCCGCGATCCGGATGGCCGACGTGGGTATCGGGGTGAGCGGTCGCGGTTCGTCGGCCGCCCGCGGCGCCGCCGACATCGTGTTGACCGACGACGACCTGACCGTGTTGCTCGACACCCTGGTCGAGGGCCGCGGCATGTGGGCCGGTGTGCGCGACGCGGTGACGATCCTGGTTGGCGGAAACGTCGGCGAGGTGCTGTTCACCATCATCGGCACCGCCCTGGGCACTGGTCGGGCGCCCGTAGGCACCCGCCAACTGCTGCTGGTGAACCTGTTGACCGACATGTTCCCGGCGTTGGCGGTCGCCGTCACCCCGCAGTTCGAAGAACCCGACGCCGACGAATACGACACTGAGGAAGAGGCCTTCGAGGCCCGCCGCGCCTATCAGCAGTCGGTGCTGACCGGACCGACGCCGTCGCTGGATGTTCCGCTCATGCGTCAGATCGTCACCCGTGGGGCCGTCACTGCTGCCGGCGCGACCGCGGCCTGGGCCATCGGCCGCTGGACTCCTGGCACTGAAAGGCGCACCTCGACAATGGGATTGACCGCTCTGGTGACGACGCAGCTGGCGCAGACGCTGCTCACCCGGCGGCACAGCCCGCTCGTCGTCGCGACGGCGCTGGGCAGTTCGGCGGTGCTGGTGGCGATTGTCCAGACGCCGGGCGTCAGCCACTTCTTCGGCTGTACGCCGCTGGGGCCGGTCGCCTGGACGGGTGTCGTGGGCGCAACCGCGGCGGCCACCGGGCTATCGGTGCTCGCACCCAACTGGTTGGCCAAGACCGCGGGAATGGTGCAGCCCG
>NZ_DATNJW010000427.1:0-44938 GCF_035603715.1 Mycobacterium sp.
GCGCTTCCGGGACTGGTCACGTAGACGTGACCCGACGGCAGCGTCCAGATCACGGTTCCATCGGCCAGCTGCCTATCGCGCCAACCCCAAAACGTCTTGAGCAAGTGATGTTTTCGGCACAGTGCCTTCAAGTTGGACGGATGCGTCAAGCCGCCGTCGGCGTAGGGGACGGTGTGGTCGATGTCGCAGTGAACGGCCGGCTGGTCGCATGCCGGGGCCCGGCAGGTTAAATCCCGGCACCGCACAAAATCGGCCAAGCCGGCCGACGGCGTGTACCGCGGTTCGACGGCTGTCGGAAAGGTCAACGGCAGCAACGTCGCCGACTTGGCCAGCTCCGCGACGACCTGCGGCGGTATCAGCTCGTCTACTCCACCCATGTACCCCGGCGTGGTTCCGGCACCGTCGACGCAGGACCGGTCGGCAACCACATGAATGACTACATTGCGATCGCGCAGGCGGCCGCGCATCTCGGCGCAGCCCGAATCTCCGCAGGTGCACATCATCCGATCGGCGCCCGCGACCAACGCCGTCAGCGCGTCCGCCCGTCGCTGCGCCTTGGTTCGCGGATCAGCCCCACACACGGTGCCCGCAAGCTCATCCAGCCGGCGATCGAGCGCGCTAGCAGTGCTGGCGAATACGTTCCCGTAGACCTCGGCGACGCCCGACAGCGACTGCGACACATTGAGATAGCGGTCCTTGACCTCTTTGTTAGTCCGGCGAATCGCGTCTCGGTCGACCCGCAGAACAATGGTGTCGACCCGCATAGCCAGCCTGCCGCGCGTCAGCGACGGCCAGCGTGGGGCGCGTAGCGCCAGCTGCTCGTCGACAGCAGCCAGTGCCTGCTCGTCGGTGATCAGCGCGGTGCGATGAGCGATCACGTTGAACATGGCGTAGTTGATGTCGCCGGCCGCCAGGCACTCCCCTACTTTGGGGAGGCGCTCGCGCATTACCTCGGCATCGCTCATGTACCTCGAGGCCAAGGCGCGGCTGATCCGAAGGGCTGCAGCCAATTCCGCGGAGATCGCATCCCACACGTCGGTGACCCACTCCGCGCGCTCACCGTGCTGGCGGTAACGCAGTTCCATCAGATCAGCGACCACGTTCAGTCGGCGCCCCGTAGCTTGCGCTTCCCTTCGCGCCGCGTCACAGGCCAGTTCGATCAACGCACCTGACTCACCCGCCGCCGCCAGCTCCACCGATTCGAACATACATTCGATTATAGGAGCCCGGCCGACAAGTTCACGCCTTCGGGCAGAACATGCCGAGTATCTGCTGGCAGTTGCTTCGGTCGATAACGAACGGCCCGGGATCCGCCGGCGGCGGAGGCGGAGGCGGCGTCTCACCCTCGAAGATGTTCTGGGCAACATTCCCCTGGCCAAAGTAGACATACCAGTAGGTGTGGCAGACACTTTCGTCCCACCGGACCGGGTTCGTCACATGATTACCCGTCTGCACCGGCGGGTTCCCCGGGCACCAGTGACACGGGCCTGCTGGATGGTCCTCCGGGCAACCGGGCCAGGCATCCGCCTCGGCAGTACCTGCGGTGACGACCATGCCGGCAGCCAGGGCCGCGGACAAGAGTCCCCCGGCAATGATGTTCTTCAAAGTGCTGTGCATAGCCGAAAACGTAGGCACGACCGCTAGTCAGATTCTTAACGGGCAAACTAGAACGTGTTTCAGAAATGGGGTTCCCCGGCTGCCCTCACCTTGTTACGGTGACGCCCGTGATCCTCGACAAATTCCGACTCGACGACCAAGTCGCCGTCGTCACCGGTGGCGGCCGTGGTCTTGGCGCAGCCATCGCGTTGGCGTTCGCCGACGTCGGCGCCGACGTCGTCATCGCCTCCCGCACCCAATCCGAACTAGAGGCCGTTGCTGAAAAGGTCCGCGCCGCGGGCCGGCGCGCCCACATCGTCACCGCTGATCTGGCCCAGCCCGAGGTCACCGCCGAACTGGCCGGCCAGGCCGTCGAGGCGTTCGGGCGGCTGGACATCGTCGTGAACAACGTCGGCGGCACCATGCCCAACGGGCTGCTGACCACGTCAACGAAGGATCTCAAGAGCGCGTTCACTTTCAACGTCGCCACCGCCCACGCGTTGACCATCGCCGCGGCGCCGCTGATGCTCGAGCACTCCGGCGGCGGCAGCATCATCAACATCACCTCGACGATGGGGCGGGTGGCCGGCCGCGGGTTCGCCGCCTACGGCACCGCCAAAGCTGCACTCGCCCACTACACCCGGCTGGCCGCGCTGGATTTGTGCCCGCGGATTCGGGTCAACGCGATCGCGCCCGGATCGATCGCCACGTCCGCGTTGGACATCGTCGCCTCCAACGACGAGCTGCGCGAGCCGATGGAAAAGGTGACACCGATGCGCCGGCTCGGCGAGCCCGACGAGATCGCGGCTGCCGCAGTATATTTAGCGTCACCGGCGGGTGCCTACCTGACCGGCAAGGTGATCGAAGTCGACGGCGGCATAACCTTTCCCAACCTCGACCTACCGATTCCGGACCTGTGACGATGGCCATTCGCGTCGCGCAGATCGGCACCGGCAACGTCGGCATTCATGCGCTCAAAGCGCTGATCACCAATCCCGACTACGAGCTCACCGGTGTGTGGGTGTCGTCGGATTCCAAAGCCGGCAAAGACGCCGGAGAGCTTGCCGGCCTTGACGTCTCGACCGGTATCACCGCGTCCACCGATCTGGACGCGGTGCTGGCTTCTGGCCCGCAGTGCGCGGTTTACACCGCGATGGCCGACAACCGGCTCCCTGATGCGCTCGACGATTACCGGCGCATCCTGGCCGCCGGGGTGAATGTCGTCGGCAGTAGTGCGGTGTTCCTGCAGTATCCGTGGCAGGTGCTCCCGAAGGAGCTGCTGGCTCCGATCGAGGATGCGGCGCGGGAAGGCAATTCGAGCCTTTTCGTCAACGGCATCGATCCCGGATTCGCCAACGACCTGCTTCCGCTGGCGCTGGCCGGAACATGCCAGAGCGTCCAGCAGATCCGCTGCATGGAGATCGTCGACTACGCCACATACGACAGCGCCACCGTCATGTTCGACGTGATGGGATTCGGCAAGCCGCTCGACGACATCCCAATGCTGCTGCAACCGGGCGTGCTGAGTCTGGCGTGGGGATCGGTGGTGCGCCAACTCGCCGCCGGCCTGGGCGTCGAACTCGACCAGGTCACCGAACGGCACGAGCGGGTGCCGGCGCCCGAGGACTTCGACATCGCCTCGGGACACATCCCCAAGGGCAGTGCTGCGGCGCTGCGATTCGAGGTGCACGGACTAGTCGACGGCAAGCCCGCGGTCGTCCTCGAACACGTCACTCGGTTGCGCGAAGACCTATGCCCCGACTGGCCGCAGCCGGCCCAGCCCGGTGGCTGCTACCGGATCGAGATCACCGGCGAACCGTCTTACGCCATCGACGTCTGCCTGAGCAGTCCGAACGGCGACCACAATCACGCGGGTCTGGTGGCGACGGCGATGCGCGTCGTCAACGCCATCCCCGCCGTCGTTGCCGCTCCCGCCGGGATCCGCACCACGCTGGACCTACCGCTGATCACCGGCCGAGGCCTCTACTCGGCCGGATAGAAGTTTCGGTTAACCTAACTTTCTTATTCGTAGACGGAAAGTGAGTTAGGTGCCCGAGGACACCCGCGCGCGGCCCAAAACCGGGTGGTATCTGCTCGGCCCCGCATTCGTCGCCGCGATTGCCTATGTCGACCCGGGCAACGTGGCCGCGAACATCAGCGCCGGCGCCCAATTCGGCTTCGCGCTGCTGTGGGTGATCGTCCTGGCGAACGTGATGGCTGGGCTCGTCCAGTACCTGTCGGCAAAACTCGGCCTGGTGACCGGGCGCTCGCTGCCCGAGGCGATCGGCAGGAAGCTGAACCGACCGGCCCGACTGGCCTTTTGGATACAGGCCGAGATCGTCGCGATGGCCACCGACGTTGCCGAGGTGATCGGCGGGGCGATTGCCCTGCACATCCTGTTCCGGCTGCCGCTGCTGCTCGGCGGGGTGATTACCGGGTTGGTGTCGCTGCTGCTCCTGCGGATCCAGGACCAGCGCGGCCAACAGATCTTCGAAAGGGTGATCACCGGACTGCTGCTGCTCATCGCCATCGGCTTCACCGCCAGCTTCTTCGTCGCGACACCACCGCCCGGAGATGTCGTGGGCGGGTTGGTGCCGCGATTCCTCGGAAAGGAAAGCGTGCTGTTGGCCGCGGCCATCCTGGGCGCGACGGTGATGCCGCACGCGGTGTATCTGCATTCCGGACTGGCCCGCGACCGGCACGGCCACCCCGATCCCGGCCCGGACCGGCGGCGTCTGCTGCGGGTCACCCGGTTGGACGTCGGGCTGGCGATGGTCGTCGCTGGCGCTGTGAACGCCGCCATGCTGTTGGTCGCTGCACTGAACATGCAGGGCCGAGGCGGCATCGGTTCCATCGAGGCGGCCTACGTCGCCGTGCACGACACGGTGAGTCCATTGATCGCGGTGTTCTTCGCAGTCGGACTGCTGGCTTCCGGCCTGGCGTCGGCATCGGTGGGCGCCTACGCCGGAGCGATGATCATGCAGGGCTTGCTGCATCGCTCGATTCCGATGGTGCTACGAAGGCTGGCGACGCTAACGCCCGCGCTGCTGATCCTTGCGCTGGGTTTTAATCCGACCCGCACGTTAGTGCTGTCGCAGGTCGTCTTGTCCTTCGGCATTCCGTTCGCGCTGCTTCCACTGGTGCGACTGACCGGTAATCGGGCGCTCATGGGAGTCGACGCCAATCACCGCGTCACCACCGCCATCGGCTGGGTCATCGGCGTGCTGATCAGCCTGCTCAACGTGGCGCTGATCTACCTCACGCTCAACGCCAAAGGCTAGGCCAGGCGTCGGAATCCTCGCTTTCCAACCGGTGTTTTCCCCGCCCGCCCAGTTCGATGAGCTCGTCCAGCAGAGCATCCATCTGATCGATCGACGGCATCGCCCCACCGCGCTCGCGGTAGGCACTGCGGACGCTGACCAGCAGCCGCAATTCACGCTCAATCGTGTCCCGGTCCCGGGTGCCGCCCCCGTACGCGCCGCTCATCGGACAATCCTTTCACTCCCAGCGCGGCGCCAACGCAACGAAGCACGGAATTAACCTCGCGGTCACTGCCGGCTCAGAAGTCGTTCGGGGACTTGACGGACCACGCACCGCCCGCTCGCAACCGTCCGAGGCCGAGCAAATAATTCGCTCAGCTAACATCTAAATCGTGACGCAGCGCAGCCGTCATTTCTACTTCGCGTACGGGTCGAACCTGTGCGTGCGGCAAATGGCGCAACGTTGCCCCGACGCCGCCAATCCGCGCCGGGCGGTGCTCGCCGACCACGACTGGCTGATCAATCAGCGCGGGGTTGCCACCGTAGAGCCGTTGCCCGGCACGCAGGTGCACGGAGTCGTCTGGCAGCTGTCCGACCACGATCTAACCGCCTTGGACAGCGCAGAAGGCGTGCCGGTGCGCTATCAGCGCGACCAGTTGACCGTGCAGACCGAAGAAGGACCGTCGGACGCCTGGGTCTACATCGACCACCGGGTGAACCTGGGCCCGCCGCGACCCGGCTACCTGGAACGCATCATCGACGGGGCGCAGCATCACGGGCTGCCCCAGCACTGGATCGACTTCCTGCGCCGATGGGATCCCGCCCGGTGGCCCCGCCCGCGGTCGCGACCGACAACACCTGCGCCGCAATCACTTTCCGAACTGCTCGCCGACCCTGGGGTAACCGAGGCCAGCCGGTTGCGGTCGCGCTTCGGTTTCCTGGCGATTCACGGCGGCGGTCTGGAACAAATGACCGACGTGATCGCCGAGCGCGCCGCCGACGCGGCCGGCGCGTCGGTGTATCTGATCCGGCATCCCGACCGCTATCCACACCACCTGTCGTCGGTGCGCTTTCTCCGCGACGAGTCGGCGCGCCTGGCGGAGTTCCTCGACCACGTCGACGTTGCGGTGTCGTTGCACGGCTACGGCCGGATCGGCCGGGCCACGCAGTTGTTGGCCGGCGGCGGTAACCGCACGTTGGCCACCCACCTGGCCGACCACCTCGAACTGCCCGGCTATCACGTCGTCACTGACCTCGATGAGATTCCCCCCGAGCTGCGTGGACTGCACCCGCAGAATCCGGTCAACCAGACACGGTATGGCGGAACACAATTGGAACTGCCGATCCGGGTCAGGGGCATCAGCCCCCGCAGTCCGCTGCCCGGCGACGACGGTTTGTCGCCGGTGACCGCTGATCTGGTGCAAGGCCTGGCGGCCGCAGCCCGCTGTTGGAAATTACCGTCCAGATAACTAAACAACAGGAGGTGGCCGATGGCCGAACGGGCCTTTCGCTTTTCAATGGGCATTCACTCAGCCAAGTCGCGAACGAAATTGCAGGACAAGGCAAAGCGCTACGAGGACCTCGGCTTCGATGCCCTGCATCTGCCCGATCATCTCGGCGCGCCGGCACCGTTTCCGGTACTGACCGCTATCGCATCCGCGACCTCCACCGTGCGGCTGGGCACCTACGTGCTCAACGCCGGTTTCTACAAGCCCGCTCTGTTGGCTCGCGACGCGGGCGAGGTCGACCAGCTCAGCGACGGCCGCCTCGACCTCGGTCTTGGTGCCGGGTACGTGCGCGAGGAATTCGAGGCTGCCGAGCTGCCGTACCCGACCGCCCGCCAGCGTGTCGACCACCTCGAGCACGTCACCACCTACATGAAGAAACACCTCCCCAAGGTGCCGATCCTGATCGCCGGCAACGGAAATCGGTTGCTCACCATCGCCGCCCAGCACGCCGACATCATCGGGTTGACCGGCGCCAGGTCTGGCGACGCCGCCGACTCGCTCGCCGAGCGCGTCGAATTCGTCCGCAACGCCGCCGGCAGCCGATTCGCCGATCTCGAGTTGAACCTCGCGATCACCGCCGTGCCGTCGGACAATTCCGGGAAACCCGACCTGGCGCTCGTCCGCAGATTCGTGGAGCTGTCCGACGAAGAGTTGCTGGCGCTGCCGTCGGTGCTCAGCGGATCGCCCCACGAGATCGCCGACACGCTGCGCGGCTACCGCGAGAAATATGGGCTGACGTCGTTCACCTTCCAGGAAAATCACGTCGACACCATTGCCAAGGTGATTCCCGAGTTGCGCTGACCGCAGAAATCACACAGCAACCACCTAACGGTTTTCCGTATGGTGGGTTAATGCGCTACAACCCGCCCCCGAACTGGCCAAAGCCGCCCAAAGGTTGGGCGCCGCACGCCGACTGGTCGCCGGATCCGGCCTGGCCGCCGCCACCGCCGGGTTGGCGGCTGTGGGTCGAGGACGATGCCCCGGATGCGAAGTCGGCGCTGGGCCGGCTCAAGCAGGCCGGCGACGACGGCGAATATTTCGGCGACGAGAACGCCTGGGCCGAGGACTCCGGGCCTGCGCCGGCTGACGACGAGCTAGATGCCGTGGTATCGGCGCTTCCTCCGCAGCCGACCGAGGTCGCACCCGAAAACCTTGCGGTGCAACATCTTGGGCAGTACGCCACGGTCAAGTGGAATGACGAACAGCAATACGCCATCGGCACAATCGTCGCGGTCTCTGCCGACACCGAGGCGGTGCACGTCACGCTCGACGGTATCCACGCGCCGATTGCCTTTCCGCGGGAAACGCCGGGCAGCCCACATCTGCTGGTCTGGATTTAAGACCCGCACTCGCCTGACGCCGGCGAGCGGCTAGGTTTAACGATGACTTGAGCCCCCGTAGCTCAGGGGATAGAGCACGGCTCTCCTAAAGCCGGTGTCGCAGGTTCGAATCCTGCCGGGGGCACCAAAGTTTACGCTGGTCAGCGCATGTTTCGTTTCATCTTGCCGGTCCGCTACGGATTGGGCAGTCCAGGTGTTAATGCTCCCGGCAGTCCTGGTGTTAATGGTTCCGGCAGTCCCGGTGCGAATGGTGTCGGTCCCGATGCGGGTGGTGGTGGTTGTGGTCGCGGTATCCGCAGATCCGGCGCTTGTGGTTGCCCACCTGGCGGGATTCCCTCAGTCGGTAAAACCGGCTCGCTCCATAATCCGTTCGGTGCCATGTGGTCTTTGCAGAAATTCGTAGAGTTCATCACCACCATGTAGGTCCTCCACAACCCTGGCGGGTTAGGTGCTGGTGCCATCGAGCCGTCTGGACAACGCCACGTACAACTAAGAGCGCCGATACCGGCGCCACCGAATGCGACGCTACCACCGCCGCTAGCGCCGCCGACAACGCCGTTGACGCCGAAACCACCTGCCTCGCAATGCATATGCGAGCCGTTGATTTCGGTCGGGTAGTCGCAGAACCCACCCTGTGCGAATAATGCGCCGCCACCTGATCCGACGCCAGGATACGGGCAGAGGTCGGCGTGAGCTGATCCGGCCGGAAGAAATATCGACGCACAGAAGCCGAAAGATGCCATTGAAGCGTAGGTGGTGATTTTCTTCATTTTTTCTTCCGATTCACGTGCTCCAAGTTCGGGCCCTACGTGTTCGAATTCTGCTCCGTCGTATCGCCCAATGTCATCCGTTTGATCCAGCTTGCTGAATGAACGAATGCCCAACCCGGGGTTTAGCGATTGTGAGCGCGTGGCCCTGCTTACGGGCTCACCGACGTCGACCCGGCGACGCCCTCGTTGTCAAAGCCCATTGGCTACAAGCCAGCTGTCGATTCGTTCGGCGACTGCCTGCCAGCCGGGCTCAAGCATCATGACGTGCCCCATGTCGGGGAAGATTTCCGCGTCAGCATGGTAAATCCGCGCCACAGCCGACGCGTCCCCGTCGATTCGCGAGCCGTCGTCTTTTGCGCCGAGAACCAGCATCGGCGCTGTCACGAGGCGAGCATCGGGAAGTCGGTTCGCCGCTTCTCGTGCGGCGCGCGTGCTCTCGGGCTCCAAACGAGCCGCACAGGATTTGACGATGGATTCGGGAGTGTGCGCGGAGAATAAAAATTCCCGGGCCAAGGCGGGGGTATTGAATAGATCGACTGGATTACCGAAGGTGTTGCTACGCAGAACAAGCCATGGATGACGGAGCATAGTCCGGAATGCCCATCGTCTTAATCCCTGCGATGTGCCAGGCGCCATGAGAACCCCCGCTGGGGCACGATGCATCTGGAGGTAATTCAGTACGACCCAACAACCCATCGAATGACCGATGAGCACCGGTGGGGAACTCAGCTTGACGACAACAGCGTGGACGTCATTCACGTAATCGGCAAAAGAACACGATTTGAGTGGCTTGGACAAACTGCTGGCACCGTGGCCGCGAAGGCTCAGGGCGACCGCTTGGTAACCCTTATCGGTGAAGAAGTTCAGAAAATGATCGTCCCAGATCCCTGCTGAGCTGCAAGCGCCGTGAACGAAGAGCAACGGAACAGGATGCGATTCGGTGGCAGACCCTTTGTCGATTACTTCAAGCATGGGCCACCCATTCGATGCGTCGCGGCATTCCTCGCATCTTGGCAGGCGCTATGACCTCGAAAGGCTAGATTCGGTCGATTCGCTCGCCGGTACGGTTGTTGGCCGGCAGTCGGCGATTCCGGTGCGGCTACGGGCGGATGACCCCGCGTAGTGGCATCAATCCGAGTTCGTTGTGGCTCATGAACCCCGGCGGTGCATCCACGACTGCGGGAATCGCGTTAGCCGGGCCCATCGCGGTCCAGGTGTAGCCGGGCAACGCGTAGCCGCCGCTTGGATCCTTGGCCCCTTGCAGGATGAGCTCGGTGGACGAGTCGCCTTCGATCACGATGCGGTAGTGGTAATGCTGCGGCCAGTCCTCTTGCGGCTCAATCGCATCGTAGGTGTCCATCGTGTAGATCTCGTGGAAGACGATGAGCGGCTTGTCGTCCACCCACGCCGTCCATTGGTGGTGCTGCCGCGCGACGGTGCCCTCCTTGACCACACCTTTGAACCCCGGCATGTCGCTGGTCTCGCCACCTTCGAACGGAATGTCGCGGGTGGCGACCCCGAGTTCGACTTCGGTCGTGTATCTCTCGACTGTCTTGCCCATTCCCTCGACGATCATCGCCATCGACTGCGCGAACAAGGGCCAAGCCTGCCCGAGCAGATTGGGGCCGTCCTCAAACCCGGCCGGATCACTACCAAAGCCCATCTCGTACAGGTACTTCAGCGTGTCCCGGCCGAAGTTCACCACCTCGTAGATGTGGATGGTGTCGATCTGGCTGACGATGCGGGCCAGCGTCAGAACGAGCAGGTCGCCGGCGAAACCGGGATTGACACCACCAGCATGGAACGAGGTACCGCCCTCGAGGCACGCCGCATGGATCTTGTCGATATCGGCCTGACTGTGTTCGGTCCGGTACCACCATGCGCCACCCGAGGCGACGACGTTCTTGCCTGCGCGCAGCAGACGGCAGACCTCATCGGGGTCAGACCACAACGGCGCATAAAAGACGCAGTCGGCTTCCAGTGCCTCGATCGCATCCTTGTCATTGGTGGCGAACACACCGGTCGGCGCCTTGCCGCAAAGTTCGCCGGCATCCTTGCCGACTTTCTCCGGACGATTGCAGAGCACCCCAACCAGTTCGAAGGCGGGGTTATGGGCAAAATGACGAAGCGCTATCGTTCCGACGTTGCCGACGCCCCACTGGATTACGCGATATTTCTTGCCCACCGGCGACGTGATTGGCTTTGCGTGACCTTGCTCGACCGTCGTCATTACTCCTCCTCCGATTTCACTACCGCTAGTTGATCGACACTCCGGCATCGACTTTGAACTGCAGTCCGGTGACAAAACGCGATTCATCCGAGATCAGGTACAGCACCGCATTGCTGACGTCTACGGGTTCGATGCATGGTGTGGGCATGGCGTTGACGAACATCGGTATCAGGTCCGGACGTTCTTCACCGAGAGTTGCGCCGAACGACGGCGGGACCATTCCGGTGGGCGCCCCGGTGGGATGTACCGAGTTGACCCGAATGCTCTGTGCGGCAAGCTCATTAGCAAGCGCAATCGTCAGACCTACAACGCCGTGTTTGGAAGCAGTGTAGGGGGTTTGAAGCGGGAATCCCTTGATGGCACCGGCCGAGCTGATATTGACCAAGCTGCCGCCACCTTGGACGAGCAGATGCGGTATAGCGACGGCGCAGGTGTTCCACGTCCCGATGAGGTTCACATCGACCACGGTGCGCCAGTGGTCGGAAGTGGTTCTGTCCCAAGGGGCGACGGTAAGGACACCGGCGTTGGCGACGGCGCCGTCCAACCCGCCCAGTTCGTCGACGCCCTCGTCGACCGCCGAGCGCATAGCCGCTTCGTCGCGGACATCAGCGACTCGGCTCACACAGCGGCCGCCGTGCGCGGTGACCAAACGCACCGTCTCGGCCAAGTCGTCCTGGGTGGCCAAGTCGTATTCGATCTCCGGCAGGGACTCACAGAGGTCGATGAGAATGAGATCAGCGCCCTCCTCGGCGAGTCTGACCGCGTGACTGCGCCCCAAACCGCGTGCGGCACCGGTGATCAGCACGCGTTTGCCGGCCGCCCGGCCGCTCGACGGTCTAGGTTCTGTCACCACATCAGTCCGCGAATGATTTCCGCCGCAGGGATGTCTTCGACGGCGATCAGCCCTGCAGGAGCGCGGCAGACCCAGTCGATCGCATTAACCACCCGAGCTGCGGTCGAAAGACACCCCGCTTCGGTGACGTCAAGCCCTGGGTGTGACACATGCGTGTTCAGCTCGACGCGAGGGTCCCCGTCGACCACGACTCGGTGAACGCCAGGACGGCCGTCGGGCGGGTAGAGCCAATCTGGAGCCGAGTCAACGGTGAGCCGCGTGATGTGTTCCATCGTGATTACCGGAGCTCCGTCACGAACCCCTTCGACCGCGAATTTCACGGCAGCCATCTGTCCAGGCTCCACCGTCGCCATCTTGCATTCGATCCGTTTGTCGGTGTACCACGGCTCGATGCGTTGCCGGACCTCATCGAGTTGCACCCCCAGCTGCTCGGCGAGGTTGCGCACTGCTCCGCCCCACATCGTGGTGAGCACACCCGGCAGGAACAGCATCGGCGTATCGTCCTCGGCGCTGACACCGAAACCCATTTGCTTGCCGGTGAATTCGTAGTCGTCGTAGTTGGCGTAGTCGAAGATTTCCTGAACGGTGATCGCCCTGGCCCGGGTAACCAGGCTCAGCGCAGAATGCACCTCGGTGTCGCCGGAGTAGCCAGGATCGATGCCGTTGACATACAGCGAGGCGTTGCCGGCCTCGCAGGCTTGTTGCAGCGGCTCCCGCAGCCAGTCGTCGGCCTGGCGAGGAGTCACCAGCCACACCATCGATGTCGCCACGATATTGATGCCCGCGGAAAGGAACTTCGACATCTGCTCGATGACTTCCATTGGCCGCGTCTCGCCTTGCGCGGTGTACACCACACAGTCGGGCTTCAACGCCATGAGCGCGTCGATGTCATCGGTCGCGATAATGCCGGTCGGCTCACTCAACCCGCACAATTCGGCGGCGTCACGCCCGATCTTGTCCGGGCTGGCTGCGTGCACTCCGACCAATTCCAGATCGGGCCGCCCGATGATCGCCGGCAACGAATGGACGCCGACATTGCCGGTCGAAAACTGAACTACCCTGCGCATCCTGCGTTCGTCCTTGATCAGTAGTCGGGAATCGGCAGCGGCGAGTTGTTGGAGTCGATGCCGCCGTCCACGTGAAAGATCGCGTTGGTCGCGTAACAGTCCCGCGTGGACAGATAAACGCACAGCCGCCCAAGGTCGGCGACGTCGCCCAGGCGGTGCAGCGGTGTCGCCTCCTGCATCTTCTCCTGCGATCCGGGCATCATGTCGAGACTGCCCTGCAGACCGTCGGTCGCGAATGAGCCCAGGGCTATCGCATTGACGCGGATCTTCGGCGCGAGCTCCTGCGCCATCGCGCGGGTAAGGGCCTCAAGGCCGCCTTTCGCGACGCAGTACGCCGTGAGCGCGCGGATGCCGAAACGGGCTGAGCCAGAGGAGATGTTGACGATGTTGCCGTGGCCGGCCTCGATCATGTGCGGCGCCGCAAGCTGGCTCATGATGAACGCCGATGTAACGCACCAGTCGAAAGTGTGACGGAAGTCCTCGTCGGCGATGTCGAGGAAGCGCGCGTATGTCGAACCGCCGACGTTGTTGACCAGGATGTCGATGCGCCCGAAGCTTTCCATGGCTGCAGCGACAACCCGCTCACTGTCCGGACGGCTCATGGCATCCGCGACGAGCGCCAGTCCCCGACCGCCCGCATCTTCGATACCGGCGATGGTTCCGCGGATATCGGATTCCGTACGCGCGGTGCCGACTACGGTTGCGCCCGCCTCCGCCAGGACCCTTGCAATGCCCTGCCCGACGCCCTTCCCGGCGCCGGTAACGATCGCGACTTGGCCTTCCAGATTGAATTGTTCAAGCGCCATCCCAATCCTCTCGCCCGCGTCGTGTGCTCATCTAACAAATAAAACTGACTAAAGTCAACGGAATGAAACGCGCAGGCCGCCGCCCCGGCGGCTATTCTGCACACGGGGTAGGGGACCCGGATCAGAGGAAACGCACTATGGCAACGGTGGAAAAGCCGTCGGCGCGTGAGACCAAGCGCCTGCAGACCCGAGAGCGCCTGCTGGGCGCTGCCATCGCCGAGTTCAAACGGGGCGGCATGGCAGACGCCGACGTCGGCTCGATTGTTACGGCCGCCGGAGTCGCACACGGTACTTTCTTCTTTCATTTCCCGACGAAGGAACATGTGCTGTTGGAACTCGAACGGCGCGAAGAGGAACGCATCGCCAAACAGCTAGACCGTTATGTGGGCGCTTCGCACGACCTGTCGTCCACCCTCAAAGAGGCGGTTCGACTGATCCTGGGCCTGGAGCGCCGCCTCGGCGCGAGTCTCTTCAAAGACTTTCTTGCTCTGCACTTCTCACAAACCCGTCCCACGGACGAAAGCAAAGAGCATCCGGTCATCGTGCGGGTCGCCCAAGAGATCGAGCGGGCCCAACGCTTGGGTCACGTTGCACCGGAGGTCGTTCCGGTAAACAGCGCCGTTTTTTTCTTGCTGGGTCTTTACGCGCTGTTGACCACGACGCACGACTGGCCTACGCAGAGCGCGATGCTCGACGACTACGTGGCCAGCACGCTACGCAGCCTCCAACGCAGTAACTGATTGACGACAGTCAGTCTCTGCGAGAAGATCGGGCCAGCCGATCGGTAGGAGGAGTCCTTGAATCCGCCCACATTGACCACCGCGGGCAGTCAGCTCGACCAACACTTCGAGCAGTCGCAGCTCGCACAGCGGCAGGCCGACAAGTGGCTCATCTCGGGCAGTATCCTCATCGGCACCGCGGCCCTGGGCATCTTCGGCCTGCCACTGTTTCTCCGCGGTGTGTGGTTGCAGCGCAAGGCGCAGCGCGACGGCCTATCGGTCCGCCCGATGCTGGTGACGCTGCTTGGTTACCTGGTCATCATTGACGCCGCCATCAACACGGTGGGATGGGCGCTCGACCTGGTCGCCAATCACACCATCCTGGCCCGAATCTTGTTGAACGGCTGGGGCGCAATGTTCGACGCCGGCTACTTCTGGCACTACAACGAGCTGTGGGTCGGCGGTGCGGCCGGGCCAGGCGAGAAAGCCCTCGAAGTGGGTCTGATCCTGACGGTGTTCACCATGCGGATCGCGGCCGCGATCGGTTTCCTGCAGATGAAGCGCTGGGGCCACCAGTGGATGGTGATCACCTGCTGGATGGGTGTGCTGATCTGGTGCGTCTACGTCTTCAACATGACGATGTTCGCGGATGTGCGCTACGCGGGCGTCATCTTCCCCGTCGTCGGCTGGTGGCTCTACGACATCTTCTACATCACGCCGTTTCTGGCGATTCCCTATCTGCACACCGTCAACCGCGAGATCTTCACCGACTGACCGGTCATTATTGACTCTAATCATTGACTCTGGTCAGTAATCGCGCTACAAAGGCTAGACCATGACGCCACAGGTCAGGGCCACGGCACGCGAGGTGCGTCGGCGACAAACCCGGGAGCGCATACTCGGTGCGGCGATCACCGAGTTCAAGCGTTCGGGCATGGCAGGCGCCGATGTCAACGCGATCGTGGCGGCGGCGGGCGTCGCGCACGGAACGTTCTTCTTCCACTTCCCCAGCAAGGAGCATGTGCTTCTTGATCTGGAGTTCCGGGAAGAAGCACGCATCGCCGCGGAATTCGCCAAATATCTCGGGGACGCACACGGGCTTGCTGCCGCGTTGACCGAAGTGGTCCATCTCGTGGCCGGCTTGGAGCAGCGGCTCGGGCCACTGCTCTTCAAAGAGCTACTGGCGCTGCATTTCTCGCCGACACGCCCCAATAAGGACGACTGGAGCGATCATCCCGTGATCGTTCTGCTCGTTGATGAGATCGAGCGGGCGCGCGGCGATGGCGAAGTACATCCGGAAGTGGACGCCTTCTACAGTGCGACGTTCTTCCTGCTCGGCATCTACGGCGTCCTCACCAGCACCGACAACGCCGACAACCGCGACACGATGCTGACCAAGCTGATCGCCACCGCTGTGCGCGGTCTGGAAGTCCGATGACGCGGGCGCGCATGCCACAACCCGTCAACAAGGAGGTCTGAAGTGGACTGGATCTGGGAGATACTGCGCTACGTCGCAGCTTGGGGAGGCACGGGACTGGTCATCTGGTTCTGGTACTGGATGTTCTCGAATCTCGGGACGTTCTGAGCGTCGATGATCGAGCTTTCCGACGCACACGCAATGGCGATCGAACGCAGTTGCGCGGTCACGGCTGTCGCCTTGAGCGGGCGACGTCGCGAGGGTGTGCGTCTGGTGACCGGTGAGCATCGCGGCTTCAGCCTGAGCTCACAGCTCGATTTCGTGCACGTCCCGTATCCATCGATCGCAAGGGACTGGACGCGCAGGACTCTGACATGCGGTGTAGCGCTTCAATGTTCACCGTCAAAGGAGCGACTCGCAACGTTTCGACTGAATGAGCTGTCGTCGCGTGAACTACGTGCGATCACTCTCGTCGAGGCCAGCGTGGCCCTGGGTTGGATCGCCTCGAACTGGCCCGGGCTGCTCGTGGAAGCACATCGGGTGCTGCCGGACCTCCCGGCGTTGCCCGCCGATACGGACGCCGGCGAGATGGTCAACCGCGCAATCTCGATGTCGCGCGGCGCCGCACCGCTGAGCGTCCATCCACTTTTGGGCCGATTGCCCCTGGTCTACACAGCGCCTCAGGGTCTGTCCGACAAGTTGCGTCGCAGCTTCGGAAGAATGCCGTGGACCACAACGCAGAAGCGCCTGCCACGTCCGTACTCCGTTCCGGTCGGGGGCGACGGCGGCGTGCGCAACCCCAACCTCCCGCCGCCCAGCAGACCTCAGGACAACGACCTAGACATCACTCCAGAACACCGCCCGGGCATCCCCTATCCCGAATGGAATTCCTGGACAAAGAGTTTCATGCGAGACCATGTTGCGGTTCTCGAGCGCTCGCACGCCAGCACGACTCGTTCACCGGCTCCCGTATCCGCCGAGCTGCGGAAGTGGTTTGAAGAACACACCCACCGGGCGATGAAAGGTCGCCTCGAGGACGGCTCTGACCTGGACGTCGAGCAGTACGTGCGTCATTACATCGACGTCGCGACCGGCGACGCGCTCGAACCGCGCATCTTTCGCGACCTGTTGCCCATCAGCCGCGACGTCACAACCGCGCTATTGCTGGACGGCAGTTCGTCATTGGGTGTGCACGGCGGACGGATCTTCAAGCTGGAGTTGGCCTGCGCCGATGCTCTGTCGAAAGCGATGACGCTCGCGCGGGAGCGCCACGGAATCTTCGTGTTCACCGGCAACACGCGACACCGCGTCGAAGTGAACTGCCTCAAGGACTTCGAGGATCGGCGATTCGTGCCGCCAGGGCGACTAGGTCTGGCCACCGGCGGCTACACCAGACTCGGCGCGCCCCTGCGCCACTTGACCAGTCGGCTTCTTGCGCGACCCTCCGAGCGGCGGCTGCTCATCGTGATCGGCGACGGCCTGATCTCCGACGAGGGCTACGAGGGTCGCTATGCGTGGGCCGACGTCGCGCACGCTGTCGAGGAAGCGAACGACGCGGGCGTCTCCGTCTATTACTTAGGTGTCGGACCGACCCGCGTCGACCCGCTTCCAGAGGTCTTCGGACCCCGTCGCTCCCAACGCATCCGGCGAGTTGAGGAGCTTCCGCGGGTATTGGCCCACGTTCACCGTGAGCTGGTAAGCGCATGACCACCGACACCTATTACTCGAACGGCAACGAAGTCCAGTTGTTCGAGCAGGCCTATCAGCAACGGCTGCCGGTGATGCTCACCGGCCCGACCGGCTGCGGCAAGACACGGCTGGTCGAGCACATGGGCCTACTGCTGAGCCGACCCGTGGTCACTATCAGCTGCCATGACGACTTGACCAGTTCGGACCTCGTGGGCAGATTCATGGTGACGGGTGGAGATGTGGTGTGGACCGACGGCCCCTTGACCCGGGCGGTGAAAGCCGGCGCGATCTGCTACCTGGATGAGGTCGTCGAAGCTCGGCACGACTCGCTGGCCATCCTGCATTCGCTGACCGACCACCGCCGTGCGCTCTACCTCGACCGGGCTGACGAAGTGGTCAAAGCGCCCGAAACCTTCATGCTCGTCTGCTCCTATAACCCGGCCTACCGCAGTTCCCTGAAGGAGCTCAAGCCGTCGTTCCGCCAGCGGTTCGTCACACTTCCGATGAGGTACCTGCCCGCGGACCGCGAAGCCGAGGTGATCGTCGCCGAAGCGGGCATCGAGCTTTCGACCGCGAGCAGGCTCGTTGCCTGCGCCACCGCCATCCGGACCGCCGACCACGCGTTTCACTTCGAGCCGCCGTCGACCCGCGTCCTGGTCACCGCCGCACAGCTGATCGCTTCTGGTGCAAGCGAATTAGAGGCGGCCGAAGCCTGCATCCTCGCACCACTGTCGACCGACGGTGCCATCAATGACGGCTTACGCGAGGTCGCGGTCGCCAGCCTCGCGCCCACCGACAGCTCGCGCACGCCTCACTAGCACAACTGCGAAAGGAGCCACGACTATGGATCAGAAGGAACGACAGCGCAAGAAGGCGCTCATCATCTTGCAGATCGTCATCTACGGCTACCTGCTGCTGATGTTTGGAATTCAGCTCTACATGTCCTTCGCGCGCGGCTGGTGGGAATTGTGAATGTTCCGCTGCTGAACCGACGCCCCGATGATCCGGTCAGCCTCGAGGACCATCACGACGAATCCCGTCTGGCACAGCGCCGGGCGGACAAGTGGATGATCGTCGGCGCAGCTCTGATGGGGATGTGGGCGCCGGGCCTGATCGGCTTCCCCATCTTCATGCGCGGAGTCTGGCTGCAGCGCCAGGCTTTACGAGCAGGTCTGTCGGTGCGGCCGATGATCGTCACCTTGATCGGTTATCTGGTGCTGATCGACGGCACACTCAACAGCCTGGGCTGGGCCTTGGACCTGGTCGCCAACCACACGTTGATCAACCGGGTGCTGATGGTCGGCTGGGGCAACATGTTCGACGCCGGTTACTTCTGGCACTACAACGAATTGTGGGTCGGCGGCGCCGCCGGCCCCGGCGAGAAAGCCTATGTGGCCGGGCTGATCCTGACGGTGTTCGCGATGCGCTGTGCCGCCGCGATCGGTTTCCTGCAAATGAAGCGGTGGGGCCACCAATGGATGATCATCACCTGCTGGATGGGCGTGGTGATCTGGTGCGCCTACGTGTTCAACATGACCATGTACGCCGACGTGCGCTATGCGGGCGTGGTCTTCCCCGTCATCGGCTGGTGGCTCTACGACATCTTCTACATCACCCCGTTCCTGGCCATCCCGTATCTGCACACAGTCAACCGCGAAATCTTCACCGACTGAACACTTTTAAGGAGCACAGCTGTGACTTCACCGCTACCCGCACCGGCGTCCACCGAAGACAAGGACCCGGCCGAGGACTTACCTCCCGGCACCACGCCGTACTACGCCAGGATGCACAAATACATCAAGCGCGCCGTCATCGTCTGTCTGGTCGCGCTCGTCATCGAAGGTGCCTTCACGCTGCCCTTCATGGCGGTCTACTACGGCTATCCGACGCTGAGCCTGACGCAGATCTGCAGTGAATTACTCAAGGTTCGCTACTCCGACGACACCTTGGAGTGCAAGGTCCCATATCCGATGTTGGGACCGCCCGAAGGCGCCGAGGGCAAGGACACCGCCCGAGACCTGTGGGGCATCCAGCCGGTTCCGAAATATCACCGGCTGAAATTCCGCGAACTGGTGCGCATTCACGACGCGCGGGTGGCCCGGCAGCATGGCGCTCCGACTCCGTGACCAAGGCGCCTGAGGAGCACGCGCACAACTGGGACCTCCGTCACGAGGATTTCCAGGACAACGACTTCCTATACGACGTCTATTCGGTCATGCGTCGGAATGCGCCTTTCGCTCATACGGATACGCCGTTTCTGAGCGCCACTCCCGGTGGCGCGTGGGTGGCAACGCGATACGCGGAGTGCTACCGGATTCTGCAGGACTGGGAGCATTTCTCCAGTAACCCAACACCCGAAGCGTCTGAGCAGCTCGCAGGCGATCTGGTGATCACGCTGGACCCGCCACGGCAGCAGAAATTCCGCAAGGTGCTGAACCCGTACTTTTCGCCGGCGCGGATGAAGGCGCTGCGACGTCAGATTCGTTACGAGACAGACCAGTTGATCGACGCATTTATTGAACTGGGGACCGGTGACCTCGCCCAGGTCGCCTGGCGGCAGCCGGGCATCGTCTTCTTCAAGTATCTCCTCGGATTGCCGATCAACGACGTCCCGCTGTGTATTGAGTTGACGGACACCGCGCTCAACGGTGAAACCGAGGAAGCTCGGATGGGCGCGTGGGGCGGCCTGTATCAGCACCTCCACGATGCGGTGTCGGCGCGAAGCACACAGCATCCCCAGGACGACATGATCGACGTGCTCCTGAACGCCGAGATCGACGGTGAGCGACTGCCTTTCAGCGACGTGGTTGCCAATGCCATGCTGCTGGTGCAGGCAGGCCTAGAGACGACCGCTAACGCGTTGTCGTTCGCGTTCCACTACCTGGCAACACATCCAGACGAACGCGACCGGCTCGCCGGCGAGCCGGAAATACTGCCACGAGCCGTCGAGGAGTTCATCCGGTTCGGCGGATCGATTCACGGCATTCCGCGTACCGTCGCCAAGGACGTCGAGCTTGCCGGACACACCTTCTGCCCCGGCGAATCGGTATTGGTGAACTACGCCTCCGCCAACCGCGATCCACACGAGTTCGACCAACCCGATCGGTGCATCCTCGATCGTCGCGAGAACCGCCACCTCGGATTCGGGGCCGGAGTACATCGCTGCCTCGGCTCCAACCTAGCCCGCCTGGAATTCACGGTCGGTCTCGAGCAAGTGCTTTCGCGGATACCGGACTACGCCCTCGCACCCGGCGCCGATGCCGTGTTTCACGGCAACTCCGTCACAAGAGGATTCCGTCGGATTCCCGTCGTCTTCAGTCCTGGAACGAAAGCACCCGCATGACCTTTCGGGTCGTTCAGTGGACGACAGGAAACATCGGTACGAAGTCGGTACATGCAATCGTCGCGAACTCGCTACTCGAGCTCGTCGGATGCTACGCGTGGTCGCCGGACAAGGTCGGGCGCGACGTCGGTGAACTGTGCGGCATCGAACCACTCGGACTGCTGGCCACCGACGACATCGACGCCCTGATCGCCCTCGAGCCCGATTGCGTTGTGTACAACCAGATGTTCGCCAACGTCGACGTTCTGGTCCGCATTCTCCAGGCGGGCATCAACGTCGTCACCACGTCGGAGTTCATCACCGGCCATCGACTCGGCGACGGGCGCGAACGCATCCTGAGGGCATGCGAACTCGGTGGGTCGACGATCTTCGGCAGCGGCCTGAACCCTGGCTTCATCGAGCTCTTTGCGATCGTTTCTGCCGGGCTCTCGGACAGGATCGACCGCGTCTGCATCGTGGAATCGTTTGACACGACGATCTACAACTCACCGGAGACCGAGAAGATCATGGGGTTCGGATATCCGATCGATCACCCCGACTTGCTGGCGGTGACCGAGGAGGGGTCGGGGATCTTCCGCGAGGCCGTCCTCATCGTCGCCGACGCGCTGGGGGTCGAGCTCGACGAGATTCGTTGCGAGGCCGAGTATGCCCAAGCCACCGAAGACGTGCACCTACCCGGTGATTGGGTCATCGCCAAGGGTTGTGTGGCGGGAATCGACGTGAGCTGGAAAGGCTTTGTCGGTGAGCGTGATGTCGTCGAGGTACGCGGGGTGTGGACCAAGGGGCAATCGCTGGAGCCCACCTGGACGATGGGCTTCGGCTACCACATCACCGTCGAAGGCAGACCGACGATCAAGACAACCTTGGCGTTCGAGCCGCCCGCAGATTTCGTCGCACAGACGATCGAGGAATACATCCTGCTCGGTCTGACCATCACAGCCGTGCCGGCCATCACCGCGATACCGGCCGTCGTCGCCGCGCCACCCGGCATTGCGACGTATAACGATCTGCCGCTACTACTTCCGCGTGGAGTCATCAATGTCTGAACAGCGAGAGACGCAGCTTCATCACGTCGTTTTCGCCGTAGCGCCGGAACGGCAGGCGGCCGTGGCGCAGATGTTCACTGACCTCGGCTGCAGCTTCGAGAACACCGAGCTGACTGAACTCGGCTTGACAATTTATCTGGATTGGAACGGTGGCATCGAACTGATCAGCGCGATCCCCGGTGCGATCGCCGAAGTGGCGGCATCCGTCAGTGAATTCGTCAAGGCCAACGGCGACGGCGTGTACACCGTGGTGCTCCGCGTCCCGGGGGCGTCCGACGCCGAAGCCGTCACCGCACGCTACGGGTCGAAAATCCGCTTCCGGCAGAGCATTTCCGGTGAGGGCTCGTATCTCGACGAAATCGACCTATCGGTACTTGGTCTCCCGCTGACCTTGCTGGCGACCAATATCCCGTGACGACGCCAGCAGCTAGGAGATGTCGTGACCGTTGACGCGGCCAGACCGAGCGTTTTCGACGCCGGACTACCCACGCTGAGTTATGACCTGACCGACACCCCACAGCAGATCTATCCGCAGTTCCAAGCGGCCCAGCAAAAGGCGCCGATCGCATTGGGACCCATTGGTCCCGAGGTACTCTCGTACGAACTTGCCAGGACGGTGCTGCGCGATCCACGGTTCGTGATCCCTCCGGGGATCCATCTGTCCGCTCACGGGATCACGTCGGGTCCGCTATGGGACCGAGTCACCCGCAGCATCCTGAACATGGAAGGCGACGAACACCGCCGACTGCGCAGCCTCGTATCCAAAGCCTTCACGCCGCGCGCGGCGGCGAGTCTGGATGACACGATCCACACCGTCGTCGACGAGCTCATCGATCGCGTCGCGGACTCGGGCCGTTGCGAGTTCGTCGCGGACATCGCACGGCCATATCCCATCCCGATCATCTGCGCGTTGCTCGGTGCACCTCGCGAGGATTGGCAACAGTTCTCACGGTGGGCCGAGGACATCTTCAAGATCGTGAGCTTCGACTGCGATGTCACCGAGGAAGAGCCCGTCATCCTTCAGGCCTGGGGTGAGTTCGACGACTACATCGACGACATGGTCGTGCAGAGGCGCCGACACCTGACCGAAGATCTGCTGTCCGAGCTGATCGCCATCGAAGATGCGGGTGATCGCCTCGATGCCGGCGAGTTGCGCATGTTGGCGTTCAGCATTTTGGTGGCCGGCACCGACACCACGCGCAGCCAACTCGCGGCATCCATGCAGGTGCTCTGCGATCACCCCGATCAGTTGGCGCTGCTGCGCGACCAGCCCGAGCTGGCGATGCGTGCCGTCGAGGAGACCATGCGACATTCGCCGTCGATGTGCAGCACGGTGCGCAGCGTCGTCGATGACGTGACGATCGACGACTACACCTTCCCCGCAGGCACTTTCATCTTGGTGAACACCTATGCGGCCAATCGCGACAGCGCCGTCTACGACGATCCGACACGCTTTGACATCGCCCGCGAAGATCCGCCACCCATCCTCACGTTCGGCGGAGGGGTGCACTACTGTCTCGGCGCCAACCTGGCGCGACGCGAACTCGCCGAAGCGCTCAAGATCCTCGCCCGCCGCTTGCCGAATCCACGGCGCATCGGATCGGCGCCGTGGAAGCCGTTGCTCGGCATGAGCGGGCCCACCAGCTTGCCCATGCAGTTTGGCTGATGCGTTAGAAAATCGACGCGAGCGTACCGACGCGCACAGGCACCCGTGGAATGATGCCCGATATGTTCGACCGCTCCTTTCTGGCTACGGCCATCGCAGTCACCGCGATCGGTGTGGCCTCACCCGCGCACGCGGACCCGCCGTGCCCTGCCAGCGGCTGTCCGCACGGCCCGGCCAACAGCCCGTCCTACAAGGACGGCTACAAATCCGAACACGACTACTTCTCGACCCCGCAGAATCACTCCTATCTCAAGAGCGAGATGCAAAACGGCTACACCGCTGCGAGTGCCTGCCAAGTCGAGATGGGCGGAGGAGCGCCACCGGCGAATCCCGCTGACTGGATCAACGGCTGCATCGACGCCCTGCACGACCTGGGATTCAAGCCATAACCCCCCGGGTACTGATCGGCGTCGCCGAGTTGACCGATCTCATCGACACCGGCCAACCCGCGGCGATCCTCGACGTGCGCTGGCGGCTCGACGAGCCCGACGGGCGGGCGTCGTACCTACAAGGCCATCTCCCGGGCGCGGTGTACGTCTCACTCGAAGACGAGCTCAGCGACCACAGCGTCACCGGTCGGGGGCGGCATCCGCTGCCCTCCGGACGCAGCGTCGAGGCCGCGGCGCGGCGGTGGGGCGTCCGCCAAGGCGTGCCCACCGTCGTCTACGACGACTGGAATCGAGCCGGTTCGGCGCGGGCCTGGTGGGTGCTGTCGGCTGCTGGCATCGCCGACGTGCGCATCCTGGATGGCGGCCTCGCCGCGTGGCGGTCGGCCGGGGGCAGCCTGGCCACCGGCTCGGTCACGCCGCCACCGGGCGACGCGACAGTGCTGCACGAGGATCTCTATAACGGAGCGCTGCCGACCCTGACTGCGCAGCAGGTCGATAACTTCACGCTGCTCGACGCGCGCGCACCCGAACGCTTCCGCGGTGATGTCGAGCCGATCGATCCTGTCGCCGGACACATCCCCGGCGCGAAGAACCTGCCCAGTGGCACCGTACTCGCCGGTGACGGCACATTTTTGACGCCCGACGCACTGGCTTCAGTGCTCGCGGAGCGCGACATCGACGACGACGGTCGACTGGCCGCGTACTGCGGCTCGGGTGTCACTGCCGCCATTTCGATCGCGGCGCTCACTGCGATGGGCTACCGGGCAGCGCTGTTTCCCGGCTCATGGTCGCAATGGAGTTCCGATGCCGCCAACCCAGTCGCCCGCGGAGACGATTAGTCCGATTCCACGGACTAAGGTTTGTCTCCCGCCTTCGACGGTAATGCGCGTATAGAGGGGGACGCGTTGGTCGACCGACGCGTTCGCCTAGGTCTCGCCGGTTCAGCCGAGAGCTGGTGAGGCCGTCTATAAATGCCAGATCCGGTGTGTCACTCTCTTAATTGTAGTAGCGTGCGGTTATGAATACTGACGTCTGGATTCTGGGCGGCTATCAAAGCGACTTCGCCCGAAACCTCACCAAAGAGGGCCGTGACTTCGCGGATCTGACCCGCGAGGTCGTCGACGCCACCCTGATCGCGGCAAAGATCGACGCCGGCGACATCGACGTGGTTCACGTTGCGAATGCATTCGGCGAGATGTTCGCCGAACAGGGTCACCTCGGCGCCATGCCGGCAACCGTGTGCGACGGCCTGTGGGACACCCCGGCGTCGCGGCACGAGGCCGCGTGTGCGTCGGGAAGCGTGGCCGCGCTGGCAGCGATGGCCGATCTGCAGGCCGGCAACTACGACACCGCGTTGGTCCTCGGCGTCGAACTCGAGAAGACCGTCCACGGTGACACCGCGGCGCGTCACCTCGGCGCAGCGGCCTGGACCGGACACGAAGGGGCAGACGCGAAATATCTCTGGCCGTCGATGTTCGCCACCGTCGCCGACGAGTACGACCGCCGCTACGGACTGGACGAAACCCATCTGCGGGCCATAGCACAGGTCAACTTCGGCAACGCGCGCCGAAACCCCAACGCGCAGACCAGAGAATGGACGGTGCCCGATCCGATCTCCGACGACGACGCGGGCAATCCGCTCATCGAAGGCCGGCTGCGCCGGTTCGACTGTAGCCAGATGACCGACGGCGGAGCGGGAGTCGTCCTGGTCACCGACAAATACCTTCGCGATCATCCGGATGCTCGGCCGGTCGCGCGCATCGCGGGCTGGGGTCATCGCACCGTCGGACTGGGCCTGCAACAAAAGCTTGACCGCGCGGCCGACGACCCGTACGTGATGCCGCATGTGCGGGCAGCCGCGCTTGACGCGCTGCGACGCGCCCAGGCGAGCCTCGACGATGTGCATGGGATCGAGGTACACGACTGCTTCACTCCCAGTGAGTATTTGGCGATCGACCACATCGGCCTGACCGGACCGGGCGAATCGTGGAAGGCCATCGAGAACGGCGAAATCGAGATCGGCGGACGGCTGCCGATCAACCCCAGTGGCGGGCTGATCGGCGGTGGCCACCCGGTCGGTGCATCGGGAATTCGGATGCTCGTCGATGCGGCAAAACAGGTCAGCGGCTCCGCCGGCGATTACCAGGTCGAGGGCGCGAAAACCTTTGGCACGCTGAACTTCGGTGGCAGCACCGCCACCACGGTCAGTTTCGTCGTCCGCGCAACCGAAGGAGCGTGACATGGACGTCGAAGTCGTAGCCAAATTCCTGTCGACCCTGCCCGAAGACGACGACCACCCGTACCGAACCGGACCGTGGCGGCCGCAGACCAATGAGTGGGACGCCGACGACCTGATCGCCGTCGAGGGAGAAATCCCCCGCGATCTCGACGGTGTCTACCTGCGCAACACCGAGAACCCGCTGCACCCGTCGATGAAGACCTATCACCCGTTCGACGGCGACGGCATGCTGCACGTCGTCGGGTTCCGTGACGGAAACGCCTTCTACCGCAACCGCTTTGTCCGCACCGATGGCTTCCTTGCCGAGAACGAGGCTGGCGAGCCACTGTGGCCGGGCCTGGCCGAGCCGGTGCAATTGGCCAAGCGCGACGAGGGCTGGGGCGCTCGCACCCGGATGAAGGACGCGTCGAGCACTGACGTCATCGTGCACCGTGGTGTCGCGCTGACCAGCTTCTACCAGTGCGGCGACCTGTACCGGATCGACCCATTCTCTGCCGACACGCTGGGCAAGGAGACCTGGAACGGCCACTTTCCATCTCAGTGGGGAGTATCCGCGCATCCGAAGGTCGACCCTAAATCCGGTGAGCTGCTGTTCTTCAACTACAGCAAGCAGGCGCCCTATATGCATTACGGCGTCGTCGACGAAAACAATGATCTGGCGCACTACGTCGACGTTCCGCTGCCCGGCCCCAGGCTGCCGCACGACATGGCGTACACCGAGAATTACGTCATCCTCAACGATTTCCCGCTGTTCTGGGATCCCGACCTGCTCACGCACGACGTGCATCTGCCGCGGTTCTATCCCGACATGCCGTCACGGTTCGCCGTGCTGCCACGCCGCGGCGGCACCGGCGACATCCGGTGGTTCGAGGCCGATCCGACTTTCGTGCTGCACTTCACCAACGCCTACGAAGACGGCGAGGAGATTGTGCTCGACGGATTCTACGAAGGCGCGCCGCAGCCACTTGACACCGGTGGAACGAAGTGGGACAAGCTCTTTCGCTTCTTGGCGCTGGATCGTCTGCAGGCCCGGCTGCACCGGTGGAGGTTCAATCTGGTCACCGGCGAAGTCAACGAGGAGCAACTGTCGGAGTCCATCACCGAATTCGGGACGATCAATCCCGACTACGCCGCCGGCAACTACCGCTACACGTATGCCGCCACCGGAAAGCCGGGCTGGTTCCTGTTCGACGGGCTGGTCAAGCACGACTTACGCACCGGAGGCGAACAACATTTTCGGTTCGCCGACGGGGTCTTCGGAAGCGAGGCGGCGATGGCCCCGCGACTGAATTCTTCCGGCGAGGACGACGGCTACCTGATCACGCTGACCACTGACATGGACGCCGACGCGTCCTACTGCGTGATCTTCGATGCCGCCCGATTCAGCGACGGACCGGTGTGCAAAATTGCTCTGCCCGAGCGTATTTCCAGCGGCACCCACGCCACCTGGGCGCCGGGTGCGCAGTTGCGCCGTTGGCATGACGCCGACTCCCCCGCCGGCGCGATCGGACTGTGAATGCCGCTGGCGACACCGACATTGCTGAGCCCGGGCGGCACCAACGCGGTAGGCCGGATCCTCGGTCTGCTCGGTGACGAGTGGACGCTGCTGATCATCCAGCAGGCGTTGCTGGGCGCGACCCGCTACGGCGAATTCATGGCGCGGCTGCCGATTTCAAATTCGGCATTGGCCAGCCGGTTACGGGTGCTGACGGAAAACGAGTTGCTGGTCCGCACGGTCTATCAGACCCGGCCGGTGCGCGCCGAGTATCTGATCACCGCACGCGGACGGGCCTTCTGGCCGGTGCTGTTGTCGATCTGGGAGTGGGAACGACGGTGGGTGCCCGATCATGTCGACGCGCTTCCGGCCATGCATCACACGTTGTGCGACAACGACTTCGCGCCGAACTTGACCTGCCAATCGTGCGGCGAGGCGGTGACCGAGAAGGAGGTGGCGGCGCGCTGGGGCCCGAGCGGTTCGTGGCCGCGCTCGGTACCCGAGGCGGTCACCCGTCGCCGGTCTACAGCCGACGGTAAGCGCGGTCAGGCCGGTTTGTTCCCCGAGACGATGAGCGTGTTCGGAAACCGTTGGGCAGCGGCCCTGTTGGTGTGCGCCTTCCTCGGCACCACCCGCTTCACCGATTTTCAGAACCAGCTCGGAGCGACGCCGTCGCTGCTGACCCAACGGTTACAGACGTTCTGCGCCAACGGTGTGCTCTGTGTATCGCGACAGGCCGGGCCGGCGCGCGACCACTACCAGCTGACCGAGAAAGGGCGGGCGTTCTTCCCAGTGATCATCGCCGCGCTGCAATGTGGGCAGCATTGGTTTCACGCGCCGGAGGGCCCGGCAGTGGAGGTCACCCATCTCGGTTGCGGTAAGCCGTTCGTCGGGCAACTGACCTGCGACCAATGCGCCCAGCCGCTGAAGGGCGCAAACGTCAGCGTGAACTAGCGATGGCGCCGTAGCGAGGACGCCAACGCCCACAGCGAACACAGCATCGCAGCCGACGCCGCAACGCCGCCGACGTACAAGCCGTAGGCCGCCGATACCGGCGGCTTGACGTTCACATGGTAATACCGGACCATCAGCGCGACGACGACCAGCGAGATCAGCAGCGCCGCAACCGATGCCGGCTTCACCGACAATCCCCTGCCGACCATTGCGCCCGCCACCAGCAGGGCCGAAGACAGCAACACGATTAGCTGGCCCGGCCCGAACCCGTGCGGCAGATGCAGGCTGCCGATGCTGCCCCCGATCGCGTTGGCCCAGCCGCCGCCGTTGATCCCCGTGGTCAGCCATGGCAGCCATGCGCTCACCGACACGATCGCGGCAAACAGCGCCACCATCCAGCCAGGGCGTATGCGGGGCATAGTGCGACAGTAGCGGCTAGTTCTCCAGCGACGACAGATTGAACCCGGCGCCGGTCGGGTCAGTCGCTGCGGCCAGCCGACCGTAGGGGGTGTCCTCGGCGGGCTGAGTTACGGCGCCCCCGTTGTCGGTGATCAGCTGCAGTGTCTTGTCGACGTCCTCGGCACCGAAGAAGGTCGTCCAGGTCGACGGCACGCCGTCGGGCAGAAAACGGGCGCCGTCCATCACTCCGAGCAGCTGGTGATCCCCGAACCAGGCTGTGGTGTAACGGAATTCGTCGGTGTCGGAAACATCCTCGGTCCGCCACCCGAACACCTCGCGGTAGAAGTCGACGGCGGCCCGGTAGTCACGAGTGGTCAGCTGGTGCCATACCGGCGCGCCGGCCTCGCCGGTCACCTCGAAGCCGTGGTGCTCGAGCGGCTGCCACAGGCCGAAGAAGGCGCCGGAAGGGTCGGTCGCAACGGCCATGAATCCCTTGGCCGGCACCTCCATTGGGCCCATGAAAGTGGAGCCGCCGGCGGCCGTCACGGCCGACACGCCGGCGTCGACGTCGGCGGTGTGCAGGTAGGTGGACCACCTGTCCGGAACCGGCGCGTCAGGCAGGTTGGCCATCATTCCAGCGACCTGATGGCCGTCCTTCGATGCGTTGATGTAGCCGCCATACTCCGGTCCGGCGGATTCGAACGTCCAACCGAAAACTGCGCCGTAGAAATTCTGGGCGCGCTCGATGTCCGATGTTGTCAGATCAAGCCAGCAGGGAGCGCCCAGCGGCGCGACGTTACGGATCGGCACGATGACCTCCTGATGTAACAGGCCCCGAAGTGGGGTTCATCGATATCGACTCTAGAAGACGCGAAAAGTCATCGCGGTTTCGCGACGTCGCCTCAGGCCGGCGCGAAGACCGTGACGAACCTACGCAGCGATTCGCGGATATCGCTCTTCAACGCCGCCGCGACCATCATGCCGATGGGGCCGAATAACGCTGGGCCCCCGAGGTGCACGTCGAGGCTGACCACCGAGTTGTCCGCCTTGGGTTTGACCTTGGCGATCAACTTGACCTTGACCCCGCCGACGCCGATACCGTCGAGCGTCATCGACTCCGGCGGTTTGTAGTTCACGATCGTCCAGGTGAGGCGGTTGGGCATGCCCTTGACCTCGACGATCGAATCGATCACCGTGCCCTTTTCCAACTGCTCGGGTAGCTTGCTGCGCCACACCCGGTGGATGGTCAGCCACTCCTTATAGCGGGAGAGGTTTGACGCGTCCTCCCACGCCTTCTCGGGCGGCAGCGGTACGTCGATGGATACCGAAAGCTTTGCCATGGTTGACTTCTACCGGTCTTCCTTGTCCTTGTCTTCGAAGTCGTCGAGTCTTAAGAGTTTTCGCCGAGCCGCCACCATGGCTCGAATTCCGTTGTGGCCGTGGGGTCGACGCGACCACCCGGTTTGGGCACCGCGACAGCGACGTGCGCGGCCTCGGCCGCAGCCACTAGCCGCTCGATTGGCTCGGCCCACGGGTGCGGCGCCAGCCGGAATGTGCACCAGTGGATTGGCACCAAGAGTCCGCCGTTGACGTCGAGGTGCGCCTGCACCGCCTCTTCGGGATTCATGTGAACGTCCCGGGCCACTCTGTTGTAGGCCCCGACGGGTAGCAGCGTCACGTCGAAAGGTCCGTGATCGGCACCGATGTCGGCGAAGCTCTTGGTGTAGCCGGTGTCGCCGCCGAAGTAGGCCCGGTGCGAGGGGCCGATGATCACCCAGGACGCCCATAGGGTGTTGAAGCGGTTCAGGAAGCGGCCGGAGAAATGCCGTGCCGGTGTGCAGATCAGCGTGAGCTCGTCGATTTTCGTCTGCTCGTTCCAGTCGAGTTCGATGACGCGCTCGTCGGGAATGCCCCACTCGCGAAGGTGCGCACCGACGCCCAGCGGAACGACGAATGGCGCCCACTGGCTGCGGGCCAGCGCGAGGATCGTGTCGATGTCGAGGTGGTCGTAATGGTCGTGGCTGATGACGATCGCGTCCAGCGCGGGCAGCGCGTCCAGCGACACCGGCGGGGGGTGCATCCGTCCCGGGCCGATGACGTCCGAGGGTGAGCAGCGTTCGCTCCACACCGGATCGGTCAGGACGCGGTATCCGTCGATTTCCAGCAGCGCGGTCGAGTGGCCGAACCAGCTGACGGCGATCTGGCCGGCGGGAGCATCGAAGGTGCGCGGCTCGGGGGTGTCCAACGGGATCTCCGCTGAGGGCCGAGCGTCCTCGAGGCCAGTGATGATCTCCCACAACAGCGATCGCCCTTGGTCGGGGCCGATGTTCATCGAGGCCGGTTCCAGGTTGACGAATACGCCGTCTTGGAAGTTCGGTGAGCGATCGGCGACGGCGTGGATGTCAGCCGGTTGCGCTCCGAGCGCCGCCGGTGCGCCGTGCAGGGCGCGCAACACCCACCCGCCCGTCGCGAGCGAGACTGTGCCCGCTGCCAGTCGCAGCGCCGCGCGCATCATGCGTTTATGCCCCCTGGAATTTCGGCGGTCGCTTCTCGACCCGTGCGACCTGAGCTTCGATGACGTCCTGGCTACCCCACGCTTTGTCGAAAAGCTCTTTCTGCACCGGCGACGGCTCTTCGATGGAGCCGTCGTCGTTGAGTACCCGCTTGGCGTGCTGCAGCGCCAGCGGAGCCAGGCCGGCGATATCGGCGGCCCACGCCTGCGCGTCGGCCAGCGTCCCAATCCGGTTGGCCATCCCGGTCTGCAGCGCAGTCTCGGCGCTCAGCTTCTCCGCGGTCAGCAGCATGGCCCGGGCCCGGCCGTGGCCGACCAGCGACGAGAGCCGGTGGATGCTCCAATTGTCCAGTGCCAGGCCATATTTCGACGTCGGGAACTGGAAGAACGCCTCGGGCGCGACGACTCGAAGGTCGCATTGCATGGCCAGCTGGAGACCCGCGCCGATCGCGGGCCCGTTGATCGCGCCGATCACCGGAATCGGCGCGGCGTCCAGCGCCTTGTGCAGTTCGATGAGGCGGTCGGGATAGTCGGCGGCGAACGCGTCACCGCTCAGGTCGGCGCCGGCGCAGAACACGGTGCCCTGCCCGGTCAGCACGACGACACGGACATCCTCTCCGGCTGCCTTCTCCACCGACTCGCGCAACTCCTCGACCAGCTGGGAGTTGAGCGCATTCCGTCGTTCGGGACGCTGCAACTCAATGGTCAAGACGTCTTCGACGCGGGTGAGACCGATCATGGGCCCAGCCTATTAGCCTCAGCCGAGCGGTATCGAATCGGCAGTAGGCGGACAGTTCCATTCGGCCCGTGGACCTGACAGGATGCTTCCCCGTGACAAGGCCCAACTTCCTGGTGATCGTGGCAGATGACCTCGGGTTCTCCGATATCGGCGCGTTCGGCAGCGAGATCGAGACCCCCAATCTCGACCGGCTCGCACACGCCGGGATCCGGCTGACCGATTTCCACTCGGCACCGGCCTGTTCCCCGACCCGGTCGATGCTGCTGACCGGCACCGATCACCACATCGCGGGCATCGGCACCATGCTCGAGGTCGCTCCGCAGTTCCGCGGACAGCCCGGCTACGAGGGATACCTCAACGACCGGGTGGTCGCACTGCCCGAATTGCTACGGGACGCCGGCTACCTGACCCTGATGGCAGGCAAGTGGCATCTGGGCAACACCATCGACACGTCGCCGTGGTCCCGTGGATTCGACCGGTCGTTCGCGCTATTGCCCGGCGGCGCAAGCCATTACAGCACTGTTCCCGGCGACTTCATACCGATGATGTCGCGGTACACCGAGGACGATCAGTTCGTCACCGTTCCAGACGACTTCTATTCGTCGGACTTTTACGCCGACACGCTGCTGCGGTATTTCCGCGAGCGCACCGACTCCGAACAGCCGTTCTTCGCGTATCTGCCGTTCCAGGCGCCGCACTGGCCACTGCAGGCGCCCGCCGACACCATCGCCAAATACCGGGGTCGCTACGACGACGGCCCGGACGCGCTTCGCGAGGAGCGACTGGCCGCGCTCAAGCGCCTCGGCCTGTGCCCCTCCGACGTCGTCGCCCACCCCGTGGTCGCCGACGGCGAACCGGAGTGGGCCGACATGACCGCGGAGCAGCGGGCCTCGTCGGCGCGCGCCATGGAAATCTATGCGGCCATGGTGGATCGAATGGATCACAACATCGGCCGCGTCGTCGACTACCTCGCAGAGACCGGCGAACTCGACAACACCGTGGTGGTCTTCATGTCGGACAACGGCGCCGAGGGAGCGATCCTCGAGTCGGTGCCGATCCTCGGCGGCGCGATCGCCGCCGAGATCAAGAAGAACTGGGACAACAGCCTCGACAACGCCGGTGCCGCCAACTCGTTCATCTGGTACGGGCCGCGCTGGGCGCAGGCCGCCACCGCTCCCTCGCGCCTGCACAAGGCGTTCACCAGTGAGGGTGGCATCCGGGTGGTCGGGTTCGTCACCTGGCCGGGCTTCGGCCGGCAACAACAGATCGGCACCGCGTTCAGCACCGTGATGGACATCGCGCCGACCGTGCTCGAGTTGGCCGGCGTCGAACACCCAGCCAAATACCGCGGACGGGACGTGGAGCCCATCCGGGGTCGGTCATTGTTGCCCTACCTGTCCGGCTCAGAGTCGGTGCACGACGACACCGTCGGAACCGGCTGGGAACTGTTCGGGCGCTACGCGATTCGGCAGGGCGACTGGAAGGCCTTGCATCTGCCCGAGCCGTACGGCCCGGGCGCCTGGCAGCTCTACGACCTCTCCGCCGACCCCGGCGAGATCGAGGACCTGGCCGCGAAGCATCCCGAGAAACTGGCTGAGCTGCTGGTGCTGTGGCACCGCTACGTCGACGACACCGGAGTCATCCTGGATCTCGCGCCGGGCTGATCAGTAGCCTCAGCCGGGTGAGCCGGATCGGGACCGACGAACTGCGCGACGCGGTGCTCGACGAAGGATCGTTCGTCAGCTGGGACAGCGCGCCGCTGGCGATACCGATGAGCGAGTCGTACGCCGACGAGCTGGCCGGGGCACGCGCCGCCAGCGGCCACGACGAATCCGTGCTGACCGGCGAGGGCCGGGTGTTCGGGCGCCGGGTGGCGGTCGTGGTCTGCGAGTTCGACTTCCTGGGCGGCTCGATCGGGGTCGCCGCGGCCGAACGGATCACCACCGCGGTGGAACGCGCCACCGCCGAGCGGCTGCCGCTGCTGGCGTCGCCGTGCTCCGGCGGCACCCGGATGCAGGAAGGCACCGTCGCGTTCCTGCAGATGGTCAAGATCGCCGCGGCCGTCACTCTGCACAAAAGAGCACACCTGCCCTACCTGGTCTACCTGCGCCACCCGACCACCGGCGGGGTGTTCGCGTCGTGGGGTTCGTTGGGTCACCTCACCTTCGCTCAGCCGGGCGCACTGGTCGGCTTTCTCGGGCCGCGGGTGTACGAGCAGCTCTACGGCGAACCGTTTCCGCCGGACGTCCAAACTGCGGAGAACCTGCAACGGCATGGGGTGATCGACGCCGTCGTGCCGCTCGTCGAGCTGCGCGGCATCCTGGACCGGGCGCTCACGGTCGTCGCCGACGCCGCGAGGCCGCCGCCAGAGCGACCACGGCCCGAGCGGCTGCCCGATATCCCGGCATGGGACTCGGTGCTGGCGTCGCGGCGACCGGACCGGCCCGGAGTCCAGCATCTGCTGCGCCACGGCTGCACCGACCAGGTGCTGCTGTCGGGCACCGGGCAAGGCGAAGCCGCCACCATGCTGCTGGCGCTGGCCCGGTTCGACGGTCAGCCCGCGGTGTTGCTCGGGCAGCAGCGCGTCGTCGGCGGGCTGGTCGGGCCGGCCGCGCTGCGCGAAGCCCGCCGCGGCATGGCGCTGGCCGCCGGGCTGCGGCTGCCGCTCGTGCTGGTCATCGACACCGCCGGCCCCGCGCTGTCGGCCGAGGCCGAAGAGGGCGGCCTGGCCGGCGAGATCGCGCAGTGCCTGGCTGAGCTGGTCACCCTGGACACTCCGACGGTGTCGGTGCTGCTCGGTCAGGGCAGCGGCGGGCCCGCGCTGGCGATGGTGCCCGCCGACCGGGTGCTGGCTGCGCTGCACGGCTGGCTCGCGCCGCTGCCGCCGGAGGGCGCCAGCGCGATCGTGTTCCGCGACACCGAGCACGCCCCGGAACTCTCTGCCGCACAGGGCGTCCGCTCGGTCGACTTGCAGACGTCCGGCATCGTCGACACGGTCGTGCCGGAGCACCCGGACGCCGCCGACGAACCGGCCGAGTTCTCCACCCGGCTGTCCGCGGCGATCGCCGTCGAGCTGCACGCGCTGCGCGGCATGGCCGATTCCGACCGGATGGCGACTCGGCTGCGCCGCTACCGCAATATCGGGCTGCGCTAGCTGTTCGGCAACCCGAGGTGATCGAATGCGTCGGCCGCCCAGCGGTGTGCCCAAGTCTGCAGCGGCGCAAGCGCCGCCATCAGTGAATGGCCATGTGCCGTCAGGAAATAACCTTCGTCGCCGTGGTCCACGATGTGTAGCTGCCGGAGCTCCTTCAACCGGGTGTTGAGCGAGCCGGGATTGGTGTCGCAGGCAGTTTGCAACGCCCGGAAGGTCAGCGCCCCGTCGCGCAGCTCCCAGAGCAGGCGCAGTGCGCCGCGGCGCCCAAGCGCGTCGAGGGCCACCATCAGTGGGCGCCCGGAACGCGATCCACGGGCCGATGATCCGATCCGGGGCGACTGCATGCTTTACATTTTGTAGCACCGTCGCTAGTTTTGTCGTCATGACACGCTATGAAAGTAATAGCGCCCGCATCGCTCCGGCTGCCGAACCGCTTCCCGACGACGTCCGGCAGGCCATCGACGCGGTCATGCACGGTCAGCCGCCGCTGGTGTTGTTCATCACGTTGGCGCGCGATCGCCGGCTGTTCTTCAAGTTTTTCAACTCCGGACTGCTCGACCGGGGCCACCTGACCATCCGGCAACGCGAGATCGTCATCGACCGGGTGACCGCGTCGTGCGGCGCCGAGTACGAGTGGGGCGTGCATGTCAGCGTCTTCGCCGCGAAGGCCGGCCTGACAGAGGAACAAATCACGTCTTTGACGATTGGCGGACCCGACGACACCTGCTGGTCGGACGCCGATCGGCTGCTGATCCGGTTGTGCGACCGCCTGCACGAGAACTGCACAGTGGATGACGCGCTGTGGGCAGAGCTCACCCGCCACCACTCGGATGAGGCACTGCTCGAACTGCTCATGCTCGCCGGCACGTACCGCACCGTCAGTTATCTGGTGAACTCGCTGCAGCTACCACGGGAACCTGGCGCCCGCCGATTCCCGCCGCGCCGGACGGGCCCGGGCGGGTGTTCCCACAGCTAAGAGGGATGATCAGGCATCATGGGCAGCATGGAAACTGGCGCGACCTCACCGCGGGTTTTGGTTGTCGACGACGACTCCGACGTGCTTGCCTCGCTGGAGCGCGGACTGCGGTTGTCCGGCTTCGAAGTGGCGACCGCAGTCGACGGCGCCGAAGCGCTGCGCAGCGCCACCGAAACCCGGCCGGACGCGATCGTCCTCGACATCAATATGCCGGTGCTCGACGGGGTGAGCGTGGTGACCGCACTGCGGGCGATGGACAACGACGTGCCGGTCTGCGTGCTGAGCGCGCGCAGCTCGGTCGACGACCGGGTGGCCGGTCTGGAGGCCGGCGCCGACGACTACCTGGTGAAGCCGTTCGTGCTGGCCGAGCTGGTGGCACGGGTGCGGGCGCTGCTGCGCCGCCGCGGAGCCACCGCGACGTCGTCATCGGAAACCATCACGGTCGGCCCGCTCGAGGTCGACATCCCCGGCCGGCGGGCCCGGGTCAATGGCGTCGACGTCGACCTGACCAAGCGTGAATTCGATCTGCTGGCCGTGCTGGCCGAACACAAGACCGCGGTGCTGTCGCGCGCCCAGCTGCTGGAACTAGTGTGGGGATACGATTTCGCCGCCGACACCAACGTCGTCGACGTATTCATCGGATACCTGCGCCGCAAGCTGGAAGCCGGTGGCGGCCCCCGGCTGCTGCACACCGTCCGCGGCGTGGGGTTCGTTCTGCGTATGCAGTAACGGGAAGCGAAGATGAACTTCTTGCAGAGGATCCTGACCCGCACGCCTTCGCTGCGCGCCCGCGTGGTGGTCGCGACCGTCATCGGTGCGGCCATCCCGGTGCTCATCGTCGGCGTCGTCGTCTGGTTCGGCATCACCAACGACCGCAAGGAACGGCTCGACCGCCGTCTCGACGAGGCCGCCGGTTTCGCGATTCCGTTCCTGCCTCGCGGGCTCGGCGAGATTCCGAAGTCGCCCAGCGACCAGGACGCCATCATCACCGTCCGCCACGTCAATGGCGAGGTCACCTCCAACACCACCGTCACGCTGCCCGAGTTGCCTGCCGGTTACGCCGACACCTACATCAACGGCGTGCGTTACCGGGTGCGCTCGGTGACCATCCCGGCGCCGCATCCGATGTTGGTGGAAGTCGGCGCCACCTATGACGCCACCATCGCCGACACCAACAACCTGCATCGCCGGGTGCTCTTGATCTGTCTGTTCTCGATCGCCGCAGCGGCCGTATTCGCCTGGCTGCTGGCCACTTTCGCAGTGCGCCCGTTCAAACGGCTGGCGCAGCAGACCCGGTCCATCAACGCAGGCGACGAGAATCCACAGGTCCGGGTACGAGGCGCCAGTGAAGCCGTGGAGATCGCGGAGGCCATGCGCGGCATGCTGCAACGGATCTGGGACGAGCAGAACCGCACACTCGACGCACTCGCATCGGCACGCGACTTCGCCGCCGTGTCCTCCCACGAGTTGCGTACGCCGCTGACCGCGATGCGCACCAACCTCGAGGTGCTGGCCACCCTCGAACTTCCCGATGAGCAGCGCAAAGAAGTGCTCAGCGACGTGATCCGCACCCAAACGCGAATCGAGGCAACGCTTTCCGCGCTGGAACGGCTGGCACAGGGCGAGCTGTCGACGTCGGAGGACCATGTGCCCGTCGACATCACCGAATTGCTCGACCGCGCGGCGCACGACGCGATGCGGATCTACCCCGACCTCGACGTGTCGCTGGCTCCGTCGCCGACCTGCATCATCGTCGGCCTGCCCGCCGGCCTGCGTCTTGCGGTGGACAACGCGATCGCCAATGCGGTCAAACACGGCGGCGCCACCAGCGTTCAGCTGTCGGCGGTCACCTCGCGGGCCGGCGTGGAGATCGCCATCGACGACAACGGCAGCGGGCTGCCCGAAGCCGAACGCGAAATGGTGTTCGAGCGGTTCTCCCGCGGCTCGACCGCGTCGCACTCGGGCTCCGGACTCGGCTTGGCGTTGGTTGCCCAGCAGGCACACCTGCACGGCGGAACCGCGGCGCTGCAAGACAGCCCCTTAGGTGGCGTACGTCTGCTGCTGCAGCTGCCGCCGCCGAGCTGACGTTCCGTTTAAGCACCGAGTGTGTAGGTAGTCGAGGTTGTTTCGCCGTTTTCGCGAGCAGAAGCTGCACAGTCAATGCGCCTGTGCATAATTGCGCCCAGCTTGGACCGCCGTTGATCGAATATTTCGGCCATGAGCGTGGGCGATCAGGGTCGACATGGGCTGGCGAAACTGGCGAGTGGCTGTCGAGTACGACGGCGTCCAACATTGGTCCGATCGATATCAGCGGTCGTGGGACATCGACCGGATCGCGATACTCGAGGCAATGGGTTGGGTGGTCGTCCGGATCAGTGCGGAGATGCTGTCAAGGCCGGCGGTGATCATCGACCGAGTCCGCAGCAAGCTCAGAGCAGCGGGTCGCCCCGTCTAGCGTGGAGCCTCGAGTGTGCAGGTTGCGCGCGTAATTATTCCGACATCGCGATCACTAGCTACACAGTCGACGCGGCTGACGTGCTAGCGAGTACCCAGCAGATCGATCACGAAGATCAGCGTCTTGCCGGACAGCTGGTGTCCCGAGCCGGCCGGCCCGTACGCCTGCTCCGGCGGAATGATCAGCTGACGCCGTCCGCCGACCTTCATTCCCGGGATGCCGTCCTGCCAGCCCTGGATCAGGCCCTGCAGCGGGAACGAGATCGACTGGCCGCGGCCCCATGAGCTGTCGAACTCTTCGCCCGAGTCGTAGTCGACGCCGACGTAGTGCACCTCGACAGTGCCACCAGGCACGGCTTCGGGTCCTTCGCCGACCACCAGGTCCTGGCTGACAAGCTGGGTAGGTGCTGGGCCGCTGGGAAATTCAATCTCAGGTTTGCTTGACACGGAGAAGACCCTAGTCGGGCACACTTGACTAGTGAAAGAGGACCAAGCATGACCAAGAGCCCAGACAACGCTGCCCTGTCGCGCATCAACGAACTCGTCGCCGAGGAGAAGGCGCTTCGAGAGCAGTTGCAGCACGGCAAGATCAGCGAGTCCGAGGAGCACAAGCGGCTGCGTCAACTCGAGATCGAACTCGACCAGTGCTGGGACCTGCTCAGGCAGCGTCGCGCCCTGCGCGAGACCGGTGGCGATCCCCGCGACGCCGCGGTACGCCCCGCCGACGAGGTCGAGGGCTACCTGGGCTGAGCGGATGACTGCGCGTGAGGTCGACGCGGTCATCGTGGGCGGCGGACACAACGCTCTGGTCGCCGCCGCATACCTGGGCCGGGCCGGCCTGCGGGTGCGACTGCTGGAACGGCTGCCGCACGTCGGTGGTGCCGCGGTGTCATCACACGTCTTCGACGGTGTCGACGCGCGGCTGTCGCGGTACGCGTATCTGGTGAGCCTGCTGCCGGCGCGCATTCTGGACGACCTCGGCGCGACGGTTCGGTTGGCCCGGCGGCCCTATTCGTCGTACACCCCCGATCCGGCCACGGCCGGGCGCACCGGCCTGCTGGTCGGTCCGCGGTCCACGTTCGACGCCATCGACGCCCACGACGACGAGCGGGCCTTCACCGAGTTCTACCGGCGCTGCCGGCTGGTGACCGAGCGGCTGTGGCCCACGATGTTGGAGCCGCTGCGCACCCGCGAGCAGGCCCGGGCAACGGTCGTCGGCAGCGACCCCGAGGCGGCAGCGGCGTGGCAGGCCTTGGTCGAGCGACCGGTCGGCGCCGCGATCGCCGACGCGGTGCACAACGACGTGGTGCGCGGTGTCGTGGCGACCGACGCGCTGATCGGCACCTTCGCCCGGCTCGACGACGCGTCGCTGCAGCAGAACATCTGCTTCCTCTACCACCTGATCGGCGGCGGTGTCGGCGACTGGCACGTCCCCATCGGCGGCATGGGTGCGGTGAGCGCGGCGCTGGCCGCCGCCGCGTCCGCCCATGGGGTCGAAACCGTCACCGGTGCAGAGGTTTACGCGATCGACCCGGCCGGGGAGGTGCGTTACCGCTGCCGTGACGACGAGCACGCGGTCCGCGCCCGACTCGTGTTGGCCGGCGTCACACCCGCGTCGTTGGCCGGCCTGCTCGGCGAGCCGGCGCCGGCCTCGGTGCCAGGCGCTCAAGTCAAGGTGAACATGGTGCTGCGGCGGCTACCCAGACTGCGCGACGACAGCGTGGCGCCCGAGCAGGCTTTCGGGGGAACGCTGCATGTCAATGAGACCTGGTCGCAGCTGGACGACGCCTACTCACAGGCCGCCGATCACGTTCTGCCGGAACCACTTCCGTGCGAGATCTACTGCCATTCACTGGCCGACCCCAGCATCCTGTCGCCCGGGCTGCGCGATTCCGGCGCGCACACCTTGACGGTGTTCGGTCTGCACACGCCACATCAGGTGTTCGGCGCCGAGCGTGACGCGCTCACCGACGCCGTGTTGTCGTCGCTGAATTCTGTTCTGGCCGAGCCGATTCAGGATGTGCTGCTGAACGACGTCAACGGCTCGCCCTGCATCGAGACGACAACCACCCTCGACCTGGAGCAACGGCTGGGAATGACCGGCGGCAACATCTTCCACGGCGGCTTGTGCTGGCCGTTCGCTGATGACGAAGACGAACTCGACACTCCGGCACGGCGATGGGGTGTCGCGACCGCCCACGAGCGAATCCTGCTGTGCGGCTCAGGATCGCGCCGCGGCGGTGCGGTCTCCGGTATCGGAGGTCACAACGCCGCGATGGCGGTCCTGCAGTCGCTTGGCTAGTTACCGGGAGTCGATGGTGGCGTAGTCACGCTCGGTGTAGCCGGTGTAGATCTGGCGCGGCCGGCCGATCTTGCTGGGCTCACCGTTCATTTCACGCCAGTGCGCGATCCAGCCGGGCAACCGGCCGAGCGCGAACAACACGGTGAACATCCGCGTCGGGAATCCGAGCGCGCGGTAGATGAGACCGGTGTAGAAGTCGACGTTCGGGTACAGCTTGCGCTCGATGAAGTAGTCGTCGGTGAGCGCGGCCTCTTCGAGTTGCTTGGCGATGTCCAGCAGGTCGTCGTCGCCGCCGAGCTTGGCCAGGATCTTGTCGGCCTGCTCCTTGACGATGCGCGCGCGCGGGTCGTAGTTCTTGTAGACCCGGTGGCCGAAGCCCATCAGCTTGACGCCTTCTTCTTTGTTCTTCACCTTGTGGACGAAGGTGCTGACGTCGTCGCCGCTGTCCCGGATCTGCTCGAGCATCTCCAGCACCGCCTGGTTGGCGCCGCCATGCAGCGGACCCCACAGGGCGTTGATGCCGCCGGAAATCGACGTGAACAGGTTGGCCTGCGATGAGCCGACCAGTCGCACCGTCGACGTTGAACAGTTCTGCTCGTGGTCAGCGTGCAGGATGAACAGCAAGTCCAGCGCCCGAACGATCTCCGCGTCCGGCTCGTAGGGCTCGGCGGGCAGGCCGAACGTCATCCGCAGGAAGTTCTCCACCAAGGTCAGCTTGTTGTCGGGGTAGAGGAACGGCTGACCCACCGACTTCTTGTAGGCGTAGGCGGCGATGGTCGGCAGCTTGGCCAGCAGCCGGATCGTGGACAGGTCGACCTCTTCTTTGTCCACCGGGTCCAGCGAATCCGGGTAGTAGGCGCTCAGCGCATTCACGACGCTGGACAGCACCGGCATCGGGTGGGCGTTGCGGGGGAAACCGTCGAAGAACCGCTTCAGATCCTCGTGCAGCATGGTGTGCCGCTGAATCTGGTTGGTGAACGCGGCCAGCTGTTCGGAGTTCGGCAGCTCTCCGTTGATCAGCAGGTAGCTGACCTCGATGAAGGTCGACTTCTCGGCCAGCTGCTCGATCGGATAGCCGCGGTAGCGCAGGATGCCGGCGTCGCCGTCGATATAGGTGATTGCGCTTTTGGTGGACGCCGTGTTGACGAAGCCGTTGTCGAACGTCGTATATCCGGTCTTGGACAACAGTGGGCCCAGCGCGATGCCATCGGCCCCCTCGGTCGCGTGAACGATTTCCAGGTCCAACTCACCACCCGGGTACTGAAGAGTGGCGGAGTCGTCGGTTGCGGCCACTGGAACCCCTTTGCGGTCTCGGCTGATCTGGCCCTACAAGCTTGCTACTAGGTGAAGGTAGTCGCTGTCGGGGCGACGCGCCTGCTCGGGGTCGGGTCTGCTGAAGTTGGGGCTTTCCGGCAGTAAAGCCTGCCGGCCCGAAGGCCTTTACTCGATCTTGACCCCGTGTTGAATACCCACCCGCACGATCAGGAACGTGACTACGCTTCAAGCCGTGGAACTGGGGGTTTTGGGACCACTCCGGGTCCGACAAGGCGGCGCACCCGTCGCGATCCCGGGCGCCAAACCTCGGGCCGTCCTCACAATGCTCGGGCTGCACCACGGCTCGGTCGTGTCGGCCGACACACTCGTCGAATTGCTCTGGGGCGAGGATCCGCCACGCACCGCCGCCAAAGCCCTGCAAACCCACATCTCCGCGCTGCGTCGCGCCCTGGGAGACGGCTTCGTTCTGACGCAGGGGACGGGCTGGGCGCTTGCCGAGAGCGACGTTGATGCGTCGCGATACAAATCAGCAGCCCGACTCGGACGCGATGCCGCAGCGACCGGCGACATCAGCCAGGCGGTGGCTCGCTTCGACGAAGCGCTTGCCCTCTGGCGAGGTATCCCCGAACTGCCCGACGGTAGGCGCGGAACGTCGGAAAAGACGCGATGGATCGAGGGCCACGCCGCGCTAGTGGAGGATCGGGCCGACGCGCTGCTCGCGACGGCCCGCGCCGCGGAGATCATCGGCGAGCTCGAGTCGGCGGTGGCCGAGGCGCCGCTGCGCGAACGGCGATGGGGCCAGCTCATGCTCGCCCTCTACCGCGCCGGCCGGCAAGGTGACGCTCTTGGCGCTTATCAACGGGCACGGACAATGCTCGCCGACGAATTGGGAATCGATCCGGGGCCGGAGCTTCGCCGGCTTGAGACCGCCATCGTCGCACAAGATGCCTCACTCGATGTTGTTGTAGCACAAAATCTTCCGTCGGTGATGCGCGCAGTCACCTTTCTGCTCACCGACATTGAGGGATCGACCGCCGCCTGGGAAGCAGACGCCGCAGCTATGGCACTGGCGCTTGCCCGACACGACGAACTCGCGGAACAGGTGGTCACATCGCAGGGCGGTCGGCTGATCAAGACCCGCGGCGAGGGCGACGCCACGTTCTCGGTCTTCGATCGACCGTCGGCGGCAGCCGCGGCCGCTATGGAGCTACAAGACGCAATCAGCCGCGAGCAGTGGAATCTCCGCGAGCCGATGCGCATCCGGATCGCACTGCACACCGGTGAGGTCGAGCTCCGCGATGGCGACTACTTCGGTCGGGCAGTCAACCGCGCTGCCCGCCTGAGGTCCCTGGCCGCGGGCGGTCAAATTTTGTGCTCGGGTGCGACCGCCGAGCTTGTCATTGATTCACTGCCCGACGACGTTGTCCTGGCCGACCTGGGGCTGCGCGAACTGCGCAACCTCGCCCGCCCCGAGCATGTGTTCGAGCTGCGACTGGAGACCGCTGAGGAGAGTGCCGAACAACCGACGGCAAGTGAGCCGCCGATGGAGCGGCCGGGCCTCCCCCCGGTTCTGATCGGCAGCGGGCCCTTCGTGGGGCGCGGAAGCGAGCTCGAGCGGCTTCTGTCTGCGTGGCAGACCTCGCTTGGCGGTGGTGCGTGCGCCGTCCTGATAGCCGGCGAACCGGGTGTCGGCAAGACCCGCCTGGCCGGCGAGTGGTCCCGGCAGGCCTATGAGCAAGGCGCGGCCGTGCTGTACGGCCGTTGCGACGAGGACCTGGGTGCGCCATATCAGCCCTTCGCGGAAGCCCTGCGGTCGATCGTGCCGTGCGTCGGCACCAGTCGGTTGCGCGGACTGCGCGGCGTCGAAGCCTTGCTTCCGCTGGTTCCCGGGCTCGTCGACGAAGTGCCCGATCTGGCCGCGCCGACGCGCGCCGACCCGGACACCGAGCGCTACGCGCTTTTCGACGCCGTCGTCGCACTCTTGGAAATGGCTTCCATAGAAGCGCCGGTTGTTCTGGTACTCGACGACCTGCACTGGGCGGCCAAGCCGACGCTCCTCTTGTTGCGACACCTGCTGCGCTTCGGCGACCGCGCGCGCGTGCAGATCGTCGGCACCTATCGCAGCACCGATCTCGACCGCTCCCATCCCCTGGCAGCGATGCTCGCCGACTTGCACCGCGACGGCACCGCCAATCGGATCAGTCTCAGCGGCCTCGATGAGGACGACGTCAGCGCCTACGTCGCCAAAGCCGGCTACGACGACGAAGAACTCGGCCACGCATTGGCCTCCGTCACCGGCGGCAACCCGTTCTTCCTCATCGAGGCTCTGCGACATGTCGACGAGAGTGGCGGCGTGTGGGACCCGAGCACGCTCCCCCAGGGAGTGCGAGAAGCTGTGAGCCGCAGACTTACTCGGCTTCCGGTCGAGACCAACAAGGCCCTCGCGGCAGCCGCTGTCGTCGGTAGCCGGTTCGCCCTGGACCTCGTAGAGAAGGTGGTTGAGGAGGATCTGGTTGACGCGTTCGACGAGGCGTGCAAAGCCGGCATCGTCATCGAAGAGCCCGGTGGTCGGTACCGGTTCAACCATGCGCTCGTCCGACAGTCGCTGCTGGCCGAACTGCCGTCGATGCGGCGTATGCGGTTGCACCAGCGGATTGCCACGACGCTGGAGGACGAGCCCGGTGCCGACGACGAGCTGCTCGCTGAACTGGCTCACCACTATTTCGAATGTGCGTGGGCG
>NZ_DATNJW010000428.1:0-14771 GCF_035603715.1 Mycobacterium sp.
CGATCATCATCGGGTTCAACGTGCGCGCCGAGGGCAAGGCCACCGAGCTGGCCAACCGCGAAGGCGTGGACATCCGGTACTACTCGGTGATCTACCAAGCCATCGACGAGATCCAAAGTGCACTCAAGGGCATGCTCAAGCCGGTCTACGAGGAAAACCAGCTGGGTCGCGCCGAGATCCGGGCACTGTTCCGGTCGTCGAAGGTCGGTCTCATCGCGGGATGTCTGGTTACCTCCGGCATCGTGCGCCGCAACGCCAAGGCCCGCTTGCTGCGGGACAACATCGTGGTGGCCGAAAACCTCACGGTGTCCTCGCTGCGACGGGAGAAGGACGATGTCACCGAGGTCCGCGACGGGTACGAATGCGGTCTGACGCTGACCTACTCCGACCTCAAAGAAGGCGACGTCATCGAGACCTACGAGCTCGTGGAAAAGGAGCGCGTCTGAGTATGAGCTCCGACAAGTTGACCGTGCGGTATGGCTGACCCGGCGCGGGCCCGCCGGCTGTCCAAACGGATCTCCGAAATCGTCGCCACGGCAATCGAGTACGAGATCAAAGACCCGGGATTGGCCGGTGTGACGATCGTCGACTCCAAGATGTCCGGCGATCTGCACGACGCAACGCTGTACTACACGGTGATGGGGTCGACACTGGATGACGCGCCCGATTACGAAGGCGCCGCTGCGGCGCTGGAACGCGCCAAGGGAGTGTTGCGCAGCAAGGTCGGAGCCGGCACCGGCGTGCGGTTCACTCCCACGCTGACCTTCACCCGCGACACGGTGTCCGACTCCGTGCAGCGGATGGAGGAATTGCTGGCCCGGGCACGCGCCGCCGACGCCGATGTGGCCCGCGTGCGTGAGGGAGCCTCGCCGGCCGGCGACCCCGATCCATACCGGGTGAGCGGGGAGCAGGACGACGAAAACGAAAACATTGGTGCGCCCACCGCTAACGGGGAAGGCGCCGGTGACGACGACGAACTCAAAGACTGATTCGACGACACAACGCGTGGACGCTGTCGGTGCCGCCAAGGTGCTGGAAACCGCGGCCACGATCGCAGTCGTCTGCCACGTCCATCCCGACGCCGACACGATCGGCGCGGGGCTGGCGCTGGCCCTGGTACTGGACCGGTGTGGCAAGACCGTCGAAGTCAGCTTTGCGGCTCCGGCCGCGCTGCCGGAGTCGTTGCGGTCGCTACCCGGCGGTCAACTTCTGGTTGCTCCCGAGGCCATGCGTCGCGATGTCGATCTGGTTGTGACTGTGGATATTCCGAGCGTCAACCGGCTCGGAGGCCTGCGTGAGATGACCGACGACGGCCAGGCCGTGCTGGTGATCGACCATCACGCGTCAAACCAGATGTTCGGCACCGCGAACTTCGTCGAGCCGTCGGCGGACTCCACCACGATGATGGTCGCCGACCTGCTCGATGCCTGGGACAAACCGATCGACACCGACGTGGCCTATTGCCTGTATGCGGGGCTGACCACCGACACCGGATCGTTCCGGTGGGCCAGTGCCCGGGCATATCGGCTGGCGGCACGACTTGTCGAGCTCGGTATCGACAACGCGGCCATCACCCGGTCACTGATGGACACCCATCCCTTCGCCTGGATGGCGATGCTGTCGCGGGTGCTGGGCTCGGCGCAGCTGCTCCCCGACGCAGTCGGTGGCCGCGGCCTGGTGTACGCCATTGTGGAAAACCAGGAGTGGGGCGGCGCACGCCCGGAAGAAGTCGAGAGCATCGTCGACATCGTGCGCACCACGCAGCAGGCCGAGGTGGCCGCTGTGTTCAAAGAGATTGAGCCGCAGCACTGGTCGGTGTCGATGCGGGCAAAGGCCGCGGTAGATCTCGCCGCGGTCGCCTCGACTTTCGGCGGCGGCGGTCACAAGCTGGCCGCGGGCTACTCGACCACCGGTTCGGCCGACGAGGTCGTTTCTTCGCTGCGGGCCGCTTTAGGGTGAGCGAACCGGGCCAGCCGCAGCCGGGTAGCCGTCAGATCGCGCAACTGGCTTTGCCGGCGCTGGGTGTGCTGGCCGCCGAGCCGCTCTACTTGCTGTTCGACACCGCAGTCGTCGGCCGGCTGGGTGCAATGAGCCTGGCCGGGCTGGCCATCGGGGGGTTGGTCCTCGGCATGGTCGGTTCGCAGCTGACCTTTTTGTCGTACGGCACCACCGCCCGTTCGGCCCGCCATTTCGGCGCCGACGATCGGCCGGCGGCCGTGGCCGAGGGCGTGCAGGCGACCTGGCTGGCGCTGGGTCTGGGTGCGTTGATCATCGTCGTTGTGCAGGCTGTGGCGGTGCCGCTGGTGTCGGTCATCGCGGGTTCGGCCGACATCGCGAATGCGGCGCTGCCCTGGCTGCGCATCGCGATCGTGGGCGCGCCCGCAATCCTGGTGTCGCTGGCAGGTAATGGGTGGTTGCGCGGCGTCCAGGACACTGCGCGGCCGCTGCGCTATGTCGTTGCCGGCTTCGGCCTTTCGGCGCTGCTATGTCCCGTACTGGTGTACGGGTGGCTGGGATTGCCCCGCTGCGGATTGGCCGGGTCCGCCATCGCCAACCTGGCGGGTCAGTGGTTGGCTGCGCTGCTCTTCGGACGCGCGCTGCTGGCCGAACGCGTCCCACTACGACTCGACCGTCATGCGCTGCGGGCCCAAATCGTCTTGGGCCGTGACCTGCTGGTGCGGACGCTGGCCTTTCAAGCGTGCTTCGTCTCAGCGGCTGCGGTGGCGGCCCGCTTCGGTGCCGCCGCGGTGGCCGCCCACCAGGTCGTGTTGCAGGTGTGGAGTTTCCTTGCGCTGGTTCTGGATTCGCTGGCGATCGCCGCGCAGGCGTTGGTCGGTGCTGCGCTGGGCGGCGGTGATGTCGGCCTCGCGACCGCGACGGCCCGGCGAGTGACGGTGTCGTCGGCGATTGCGGCCACCGCTTTGGCCGGCGTGTTCGCCGCGGGCGCCTCCGTCCTGCCGGAGCTTTTCACCGACGACCGGTCGGTGCTGGCCGCGATCGCAACCCCATGGTGGTTTCTCATCGGCCAATTGCCTTTGGCAGGAATCGTTTTCGCGCTTGACGGCGTGCTGCTCGGCGCCGGCGACGCCGCGTTCATGCGCACTGCGACCGTGGTCAGCGCGCTACTCGGCTTTCTGCCGCTGATCTGGTTGTCGCTGGTGTTCGATTGGGGGCTGGCCGGCATCTGGTCGGGGCTGACCATGTTCATCGTGCTGCGCCTCATCTTCGTGGGCTGGCGGGCGCTATCGGGTCGTTGGGTGGTGATCGGGCGATGAGAAGTCAGCGCGAGCGGATGCTCAGCGGCGAGCCCTACCTGGCAGACGATCCCGAATTGGTGGCCGACCGTCAGGCGTGTCAGCGACTGCTCGAGGTGTTCAACGCGAGTCCGGCGGGCGACGAGCGAAGCCAGGCCGTGTTGCACCAGTTGTTCGGATCGTTGGGCGAAGGCTCGGTGATCCTTCCCCGACTCCAGTGTGACTACGGTGCGCAAATAGCCGTCGGCGCAGGGTGCTTCATCAACTACGACGCGATTCTGCTCGACTGCGCGTCGATCACCATCGGCGATCGCGTGTCGATCGGTCCACGCGCACAGCTTGTTACGGCGCTGCATCCCGTCGACGACTACCAGGCCCGACGTGCCGGTTGGGAGTCGGCAGCTCCGATTGCGCTCGGCGACAACGCATGGCTGGCGGCCGGAGTGATCGTGTGTCCGGGCGTCACGATCGGCGCCAACTCGGTGATCGGGGCGGGCAGCGTCGTCACCGGCGACATACCTGTCGGCGTGCTGGCCGCCGGTAACCCGTGCCGGGTCATCCGGGAATTGAGGGGTGCGCAGGCCCCCGAGGGCAAAAAGCTGAATTAGCAAGCCGCCGCAACCGAGCCGTAACACCATGCGGCAGCCAATCGAGGTCACAATGGTGGTCGGACACCCACGTGGACCCGGAAGGCTGTCGAGCGATGTCGAACGCAGGTCTGCAGTTCGGTGTTCTGGGGCCCTTGCAGCTGAGGGCCGGGGGCGCCCTGGTGCCGCTGGGCGCCCCCAAACAGCGGGCGGTGCTGGCTACGCTGCTGATGAACCGCAACCGGGCGGTGTCGGTCGACGCGCTGATCGATGCGGTCTGGGACCAGTCGCCGGTGCCGGCCGCGCGGACCAGCATCCACTCCTACGTGTCCAATCTGCGCCGACTGCTCGGCAGCGCATCGGCTGACCCAAGCAGGGTGCTGGCGAGCGTATCGCCGGGGTACCAGCTGAACGTCGCCGATGCCGATTGCGATCTCGGGCGCTTCGTCACCGAGAAGAACGCGGGCGTGCACGCCGCCGCTGCGGGACGCTTCGATGACGCCAGCACCTTCCTGTCGGCTGCGCTGGCGGAATGGCGCGGGCCGTTCCTCGATGACCTACGCGAATTCGCCTTCGTCGATACGTTCGCCACCGCGCTGTCCGAGGTCAGAGTGGCGGTCCACACCGCTCTCGCCGAAGCCGAGATCGCGTGCGGACGCGCCGACGGCATCATCCCGCGCCTGGAGGTGCTGACCGCCGAACACCCCTTCCGGGAACGGCTTTGGGCTCAATTGATCACCGCCTACTACGTCACCGAGCGGCAGTCCGATGCCCTCAACGCCTATCAGCGACTGAAGGTGAACCTCGCCGAGAACCTCGGCATCGACCCCGGTCCGACAGTGCGCAGCTTGCATGAGCGCATCCTGCGTCAAGAACCCTTGGACATCCACGAGACAGCGCAGACGACCGCGACGCATGCTGTCGTCGGCCTCGGTGCGCACACCGGCACGCTGGCGGGACCCTCAGCCGTCGCCGAGCTGCGGGGTAGGGATGGACAGCGCCACCGGTTGGAGGGGTCGACCCGGATCGGCCGCCGGCCTGACAACGACATCGTTCTCGACGACGACGAAGTCAGCCGCTACCACGCTGTCGTCATCGACACCGCAGGCAATTTCGTCATCAGCGACCTGAGATCGACCAACGGTGTCCAGGTAGCAGGCCGACGCATCCGGGGAAGCGCCACCTTGGCCGACGGCGACCATATCCGCATCGGCGGCCACGAGTTCATATTCGAGATTCGCGCCCGCTGAGCTGCGCGAACGCGGTGGGAGCCAACGCAAGAATTTCGCAAGAATGTCGCCAGGATCCATCAAGGCGCGCGGTTCATGCTCGTGGTGTCGGGAAATAGCAACCGACCCCAGCGAAGGATCCACATTCGGACCTGGGACAACTGCCAGGTAAGGAAACCACCATGAATGCCAAGACTCCCAAGTTGCGTGTGGCAGCCGCGGGCCTGCTGGCCGGCGTCGGTCTGTCCCTCCTCGGATCACTCGCCGCGCCTATCGCGTCGGCCGACCCGTGGGTGCCGGGCACCGGGCCGTTCCACCCGATGCGCCACTACGCCGCGGACGTGCTGCACCCCATCTGGACTGTGCGGCACCCTGTGCGCGCGATGCTGCCGTGATCTAACGCATCAGCCGTCATTCTGCCCCGTTTCCACCCTCAGGAAACGGGGCAGGATGCTGTTAGCGAACTTGAGCCCGGCCGCGCATCAGGACAGCCTCGCGGTTCGCGGCGATGTCGTCGCCGGAGGTCCGGAATGCCCGCGCCGCAGTCGCTTCCAGCCACAAACCCTCGCCGGTGTTCGAATCGTCGATGCGGTGGTAGGACGACAACAATGCCCGTACCGCGTCCTGGTTGTTGCCGACGATGCTGTCGGCCACCTTGCGTGCGGCGGGAAGTAACTGATCGTGTGGAACCACTTCGGTCACCAGGCCGGCGCGCAGCGCGTCCTGAGCGGATAGGTAGTCGCCGGTCAGGCTCATCCGACGGGCCAGCCCGATGCCAACTTTCTGGGGGAGTCGCACACTGAGCCCCCACGTGGGCAGCAGACCAACTCGAGCGTGCGTGTCGGCGAATCGCGCCTGTTCGGACGCGATCAAGATGTCGCAGTACAGCGTCACCTCGAGCCCGCCGGTGACGGCTGCGCCGTTGATCGCGCCGATGACGGGCTTGCTCAGCGACGGCCAGCGCGGCGAGATGTCCGGTAGCGCCGTTTGGCCACCCAATTCTTTGAGGTCCAGCCCTGCGCAAAAGACCGGGTCCGCGCCGGTGACGATGATGGCGTCGACGTCGTCGTCTGTTTCGGCGTCGGCCAGCGCGCCGAAGAATTGGTCCCGCAGTGCAGCCGACAACGCGTTGCGCGATTGCGGCCGGTTCAGGGTCAGGGTTCGCACCCGCTCGTCGGTGTGGATCAAAAGGATGTCGTCAGCCATAGCGTCACCGTAGTCAGTCCGGTCCGCCACACCGTGGCCGCACCTATCGTTGAGGGATGTGCCGGAATATCACCGAATTGCGTGGACTCGAGCCGCCGGCGACGACCGAGGAGATCGAGGCGGCGGCCCGCCAATACGTGCGCAAGGTCAGCGGCTTCACCCGGCCCTCGGCGGCCAACGCCGAGGCTTTCGAGGCGGCCGTGGCCGAAGTCGCCGCAACGACGACACGGCTGCTGCACGCCCTGCCGGAGCGCCGCCAGCCGCCCAAGACCGATCCGCCGTTGCGCCGCCTCGCCATGCGGTGACGAGGTCGCGTTTCACGGAGTCTGGTCGACGAGCACCGCGCCCGCGGGCCAGTCGCCGATAGTGCCCAGCGACGTGGGCTCGGCGGCCGCGGTGAGTCGCACGACATCGGCCAGCTGGGCCGGAGCGTCGCACTGTAGGTAGTGATCGGCGCTCGGCAGTATCCAGTAGCGGTTCAACCCGGGCTTGTTCCGGAGGAATTCGTCCCAGACGTAGTTCGCGACTCGGATGGGTGAGACGTTGTCGTGCAGGCCCCACACCAGGGTGGTGTCGATCTCGCTGGTGGAAAGTGCTTGGAGCCAATTGGTTTCGTCAGCGGCGCGTTCGTGGAGGTATTGAATCGTGTCCGGCAGCACGGCGATCCCGTCGTTGTGCGCGAAGCATTTCGCCAACGCGGCGATCTCGGGATCTTTCGCGTCGCGCCGCGGCATGAAGGTCGTCGCGCCCATGCCCGCGGCCAGCAGCTCCGGCGTGGTCGCTCGCGCGGTGCTGCGCGCCACGGTGGGATCGAGCAGCGCTTTCTGGAATCCGGTCAGATTGGCCAGCGGCAGATAGATGTTCGCGTTAGTGAGGATGACGTCGGTCGGCGGGCTCGCGTCCTCGAGGTCGGCGAACATGGACAGTGCGATCATGCCGACGCTGGTGCCGCGGTCATGGGTCAGCAACGTGTAGTCCTGGAGCTGCCAGAGCGTGGTGATCGCGTAAATCAGCAGGCGCGCATCGTCGTACAGCGAGTACACGTATGGCGCGGCGGGCTTGTCGGACAGGCCGTAGCCGGGAAAATCGAGCAGGTAGATGTCGAAATCGGCGTCAAGCTCGCGGGTCAGCGACACGAAATCAATGCTCGCGGTGGGGAAGCCGTGCACGCAGACCAATGCCGGCGCCCCCGGTGTGCCGCAGCGCCGGGTGAAGACGGTGACGTCAGCGTCGGCGTTCGCGGCGGTTGTCGACTGCCAGTGAATTTCTGTTCCGCCGCTTCGCCATTCGTCGAAGATGTCCATCAGGAACCGACTGGGAACACGATCCGCGAGGTGCCGAACTGCACCTCGTGGGTGGACGGCTTGAGTTGGCTGCCCGTCGATGTCGCCTCGCCGGTGCCGAGGTTGCGGTCGAAGCGTGGATTGGAGCCACCGGCGATCAGCACCCGGATGCGTGTCCCGGCCCGGAATCGGTGCGAGATCGCGTCCAATTCGAGGCTGACGTAGTCGGTGCCGGCGGTCAGCCTCCGGTAGCCGTCGCTGACGTTTCGGGAACGGCCCTTGGCGTCGACTTCGCTGATCCGGACGAACACGTCGACGTGCGGGTTGTCGGAGCTGTGCGCCAACTCGGCGACGGGGCTGCCGTGCACGTAAAGGTCGTTGGTCAGCACATCGCTGGTGAAGCTGAGCACATCGCGGCGAGCCGCCAGCTCGGTGTCGTCGCGGTAACCGCTGTCGGGGGACAGCAGTCGTCCCCCGATCGTGGGTGTCGGTTCGGCAGGGTCGTAGCGGAAACTCGCCGAGGATCCCGCTGCCGGCGCCGTGTCGGCCAGCCCGCCGCCGGGCTGCAGGTAGACCGCCCGCTGCGCGGTGGCCGGCGGCCAGTCGGGCAGCTCGCGCCAGCCCTCGCCGGAGACGAAGAACCGGACCCGGCCGGATCGCGGGGTGGCGGGCCGATCGGCCAGATGGGTGTCCAGCCATTCCTGGGTTTCCCGGGCGATGGTGGCCAGACCTCCCAGGAGCAGCTGGGTGTGAGTCCAGGGCCCCATTGTCAGCGCGACGTCGACGCCCCGCTGGCGAAGGTGCCGGAACTGATGGAGCGTCTGACCCAGGAACAGGTCTTGCCAGCCGCTGAGCAACAGCACCGGCACCTGGACCTGGTCCAGGGCGGACTCGACGTTCAGCGGCCGCCAGAACGGGTTGTCATCCGCCGGCGGTGTCAACCAGGACTCCCACCACGGAGCCCGCTCGCCGAGCAGCGCCCGGCCGGACACGCCCAACGGCGCCTCGCCGGCCGCACGCCTCACGAGCTTCTGAGACCGCATTTGGCGGATGCCGGCGCGTATTCGGCCCGGATCTTCTTGGTGCGCAACCAGATGGCACCAGCCGAGGAAGTCGTTGACCGAGAACGAGCCGGTACCCCACGCCGACGCGCTGAGATCATGGGGACCGGCCGTGATGACGGCCGTGACCAGTTCCGGCGGCGGGTCTTGCAGCAGCGCCCACTGAGTGAACCCCAGGTAGGAGATCCCGATGGTGGCGAAGCGGCCGGTGAACCACGGCTGCCGGCGCATCCATTCGACCGTGTCGGCGCCGTCGGCGGCTTCGTGGGCCATCGGCACGAAGTCTCCGGCCGATCCGAAGGTCCCTCGCACACTCTGCAGCACCACACGATATCCGCGGGCGGCGTGGAGATCGGCGAACACCAGCGAGAACGGAAATCCGCGGCCGTAGGGTCCGCGGGCCAGCAGGGTGCCGACGGTTTCTCCGACGGGCTCGTACACGTCGGCGATCAGCTCGACACCGTCGCGCATCGGGATCTTCACGCTTCTGACGGTGTAGCTCACCGTCGGCGCCGGCAGCCGCAACGTCCGGGCCAGGGCGCGGCCGGCGAGCCGGCGGGGAAGGGTACGCAGCGAGGACCCCGCGGGCCGGTTGGAGGTGGTCGTCACCGCATCAGGGTATGGCCGCATCCGCGATAGCGGGCTCAGAATTTGTAGTACGGCGAAAGCTCGTTGGCGCGCTGCAGGTTGGTCGCCGGGCAGTCGACCTCCGGGCTGGAGTAGATCGTCGAGTAGAACAGCGACTGCTGGATGACCCCGTAGCTGGTCTTGAACGCCACCATGCAGGAAAAGTAGAAGTAGCTGTTGTGGTAGGTCGGCTTGAGGTTCCACCATTGCGCGGCGCGGTGGCCGTTGATCGTGGTCTCGACGGCGTCGGCGGGCAGCGACTGGTCGTACTTGCGCCAAATGATCGGCTCGACGGCCAGCTGGTAGTTGCCTGCGTCGTAATGGCAGCGCAGTCCCTCTTCGGGCGTCGGCGGGGTGAAGCCCAGGCCTAACCGCTGGACGACGTCGAACGGGATGTCGCGGCACGGGTCGAACGGGCTCGGGTCGGTGGTCGCCACGATCGGGCTTTTCATCGTGGTGGGCGGGTCCATCGGAGCGGCGGTGGACCGTAGTTCCACCTTGGGCCCACCGACCGTGGCCGGCGGCGCACTCTGCCACACCACTACCGCGGCCATGAACAAGGCACCGAACGCTGCAAGCAGGCGCAGCTTGGCGACCATGACATCCCCTCCGTGCCTGATAGTCCGTCTTCTGTCGGGAGCTTACAAGTCGCAGCCGCGCCGCCACAGAGTAAACGAGAACCTGTTCTAGTCCGGTGCGGCGCTACGGTGACGCAGCGCGCACCGACCAGCCGTTAGGCTGGGGAGTCGTGGCTTGGCAGGAACATGGGCAGCAGCCCCCGACCGCTCGACAGCCGACCCTGTGGGCGGTATCGGATTTGCACACCGGCCACGTCGGCAATAAGCCCGTCACCGAATCGCTGTACCCGTCGACGCCGGATGACTGGCTGATCGTCTGTGGCGACGTCGCGGAGCGCACCGACGAGATCCGCTGGGCGCTGGACTTGCTGCGTCGACGGTTCGCCAAGGTCATTTGGGTGCCGGGCAACCACGAGCTCTGGACCACCAACAGAGACCCGATGCAGATCTTCGGCCGGGACCGCTATGACTACCTGGTCAACATGTGCGACGAGCTGGGTGTGGTGAGCCCCGAGCACCCGTTCCCGGTGTGGACCGAGCGGGGTGGTCCGGCAACGATCGTGCCGCTGTTCCTGCTCTACGACTACTCGTTCCTGCCCCAGGGCGCGACCACCAAAGCCGAGGGGCTGGCGATCGCGCGGGAGCGCAATGTCGTCTGCACCGACGAGTTCCTGCTCTCACCGCAGCCGTACCCCACCCGCGAGGCATGGTGTCACGAGCGCGTTGCCGCCACCCGAAAGCGGCTGGACGATCTGGACTGGATGAATCCGACCGTGCTGGTCAACCATTTCCCGATGGTGCGCCAGCCCTGCGACGCGCTGTTCCTTCCGGAGTTCTCGTTGTGGTGCGGGACCACCAAGACCGCGGACTGGCACACCCGCTACAACGCGATCTGCTCGGTCTACGGACATCTGCACATTCCGCGCACCACCTGGTACGACGACGTGCGCTTCGAGGAGGTGTCGGTGGGCTACCCGCGCGAGTGGCGCCGACGCAAGCCGTACAGCTGGCTGCGCCAGGTGCTGCCCGATCCGCAGTACGCGCCCGGCTTTCTCAACGACTTCGGTGGTCACTTCGTGATCACGCCGGAGATGCGGGCGCAGGCTCAGCAGTTCCGTGACCGGCTGCGCCAGCGGTAGATCCGATGACCCTGACCACCTTGATGTCGGCCGTGCTGCCCGGCGGCGGGAACCTGGCTTGTGCGGAGCTGTATTCCGACCCGCCCGGACTGTCGCCGATGCCCGAAGAAGAGCCGTTGATCGAGCGGTCTGTGGCCAAGCGGCGCAACGAGTTCATCACCGTCCGTTACTGCGCCCGTATCGCGTTGGGCGAACTCGGGTTTCCGCCGGTGCCAATTCTCAAGGGGGAGAAAGGCGAGCCGTGCTGGCCTGACGGCGTGGTGGGCAGCCTGACGCACTGTGCGGGCTACCGCGGCGCGGTCGTCGGTCGCGACAGCGCGGTGCGTTCGGTGGGTGTGGACGCCGAACCGCATGACGTCCTGCCGGACGGTGTGCTCGACGCGATCAGCCTGCCGGCCGAACGCGCCGAGCTGGCGGCCTTGCCTTCCGGTCTACATTGGGATCGAATCCTGTTCTGCGCCAAAGAAGCAACGTACAAGGCCTGGTTTCCGCTGACCAAGCGCTGGCTTGGCTTCGAAGACGCGCACATCATTTTCGGCGTCGACGACTCCGGCTCGGCCGGGTCTTTCGAATCGACCATTCTGATCGACGGGGCCACGCTGTCCGGCCCGCCGTTGAGCACACTGGCTGGACGGTGGTCAGTGGATCGTGACTTGGTGCTGACGGCGATCACGTTATGAACGCCGGCCTTGTCGTCGTCGACAAGCCGGCCGGTATCACGAGCCACGACGTGGTCGGGCGTTGCCGGCGGATCTTCGGCACCCGGCGGGTGGGCCACGCCGGGACACTGGATCCGATGGCCACCGGCGTCTTGGTAATCGGGATCGAGCGCGCCACGAAGATCCTGGGGTTGGTGACCGAGACCTCTAAGTCCTACGCAGCGACCGTCCGGCTGGGCCAGTCCACGTCCACAGAGGACGCGGAAGGGGAGCTGCTGCAGCAGGTTTCGGCGCAGAACGTGACCGACGAGGCGATAGAGGCGGCGATCGCGGCATTGCGTGGCGATATCGCGCAGGTCCCGTCGGCGGTCAGCGCGATCAAAGTCGATGGCCAGCGGGCCTACCGACTGGCCCGAGAGGGCCGCACCGTTGAGTTGGCCGCACGGCCGGTGCGCATCGACCGGTTCGAGGTGCTGGCGGTGCGTCGCCACGGCGAACTGGTCGACGTCGATGTCGAGGTGGACTGTTCGTCCGGAACCTACATTCGCGCCCTGGCCCGCGACATCGGCGTAGCGCTGCAGGTGGGTGGTCACCTGACCGCGCTGCGACGCACCCGGGTCGGCCGGTTCGGCGTCGACCAGGCACGTTCACTCGACGATCTGGCCGAGCAGCCCGGACTGAGCATGACGCTCGACGACGCGTGCCTGCAGCTGTTTCCGCACCGGCAGCTCACCGACGAAGAGGCCGACGCGGTCGCCAACGGCCGGCCGCTGAGCCCAGCTGCGATCGACGGTGTTTACGCCGCTCACACGGCCGATGGCCGGGTCATCGGATTACTGCGCGACGACGGTCCGAAGACCAAGTCGGTGGTCGTCGTCCGGCCGGCAACCCTATAAACGAGCATCGAGCCCGGAAGTTCGGTAACATTCTGCGTTGAACGTAAGTTGACGGAGAAGGCGTGGGTGTAGGCAAGGTGTCGGAAGTCAGCGAACGACGTGTTCGGCGGACGCAAGCGGAACGCAGTGCCGCCATGCGCACCCGTCTACTTGACGCCACGATTGAGTGCCTGGTCACCTACGGCTACGCCGGTACCACCACGCCGCGAGTCGCCGAGCTCGCGGGCGTCACTCGAGGGGCGCAGATTCACCACTTCCGTTCCAAGGAAGACCTGGTAGTCGCGGCGATCGAACACTTAGCGCAACAACGTGCACAGGGAGCGATTCGCGAGATCGGGCGCGTCGAGGCGAGCAGCGATCCGGTCTCGATGGTGCTGGAGTTCCTGTGGGAGGCCCATCAGGGGCCGATGTTCGTTGCCACCGTTGAACTTTGGGTCGCTGCACGCACCGATCGGGTGCTGGCCGAGCACATCGAGCGGGTGGAGCCGCTGGTCAACAGCACGCTGATCTCCGCGATCGCCCAACTGGTGCCCGACCACGCCATGCGCAAAGAGCTGCGCAACTTCGTCTACACCGCGATGGATGCACTGCGAGGGATCCTGCTGAACGGCTTCGTCGACCGCGACTCCGGCCGCGCGCGACGACGGTGGGAGCGCGCGTGCGAGCACTTGCGGGTCATCGTCGCCGGCTTGTTGACGGCCGATTCGCTGGACTGACCGGCCCCACGAGCGGGGTCCGTTCGCATCTTCTGATCGCCAACCGTGGGCGACCACGAGCCGTTGCAAAGATACAATCAGGTGTGTATGTTTCGACGTGAGGCTGAGATAGTTCAAGGGAGTGTTATGTCCAACAAGGTCTATGTCATCGGTGTCGGGATGACGAAGTTCGAGAAGCCGGGCCGCCGGGAGAACTGGGATTACCCGGACATGGCGCGCGAATCCGGCACCAAGGCGCTCGAAGACGCCGGTATCGACTACGCCGCGATCGAGCAGGGTTACGTCGGCTACGTCTACGGCGAATCCACATCGGGCCAGCGGGCGTTGTACGAGCTGGGGCTGAGCGGAATCCCGATTGTCAACGTGAACAACAACTGTTCGACCGGGTCGACCGCGCTGTACCTTGCCGCGCAAGCGATTCGGGGCGGGCTGGCCGACTGCACGATCGCGCTCGGTTTCGAGAAGATGAAACCCGGCTCGCTGGAGTCCACCTACGATGACCGCACGAACCCGATGGACAAGCACGTCATGGCGATGGCTGAGATCTCCGAAGTGCTGTTCCCGCCGGCGCCGTGGATGTTCGGCGCGGCCGGCCGCGAGCACATGCAGCAATACGGCAGCACCGCAGAGCATTTCGCCAAGATCGGCTACAAGAACCACAAGCACTCGGTCAACAACCCGTATGCCCAATTCCAGGAGTCGTATTCGCTGGAGGACATCATGGGGTCGCGGATGATCTACGACCCGCTGACCAAGCTGCAGTGCTCGCCGACATCCGACGGGTCCGGCGCGGCAATCCTGGCGTCCGAGGCATTCGTCGACAAGCACGGCCTGGCCGGCCAGGCGGTAGAGATCGTCGGGCAAGCCATGACGACCGACTTCGCCGACAGCTTTGACGGCACCTGCAAGGGGCTGATCGGCTACCACATGAATGTGCAAGCCGCTCGATCCGTTTACGACCAGTCAGGTTTGGGGCCGACGGACTTCCAGGTGATCGAGTTGCACGATTGCTTCTCGGCCAACGAGTTGCTGCTCTACGAAGCGTTGGGGCTGTGCGCCGAAGGTGAGGCGGCCAAGCTGATCGACAACGGCGACGTCACCTATGGCGGGCGCTGGGTGGTCAACCCATCCGGCGGACTGATCTCCAAGGGGCATCCGCTGGGAGCCACCGGCCTGGCGCAGTGCGCCGAGCTGACGTGGCAACTGCGCGGCACTGCCGACAAGCGGCAGGTCGACAACGTGACCGCCGCCCTGCAACACAACATCGGACTCGGCGGCGCAGCCGTCGTCACCGCGTATCAGCGAGCAGAACGCTAAACCCCGCGAACAACGTAGGAGAGAGCAACAACCATGGGACACATCGAAGCGACCCGAGAACTGTCCGCCAGCCCGGAAGCGTTGTGGGGGACCGTCAGCGACCTGGCCAACTGGGACAAGTGGTTCACCGTGCACGAGAAGTGGCTCGAGGGACCACCCGAGACTCTGACCGAAGGCGATAAGCTGACGGCCAAAATCGTCATGCTCGGCATGGCCAAC
>NZ_DATNJW010000429.1:0-5265 GCF_035603715.1 Mycobacterium sp.
GTGACGAACTCGCCCTGCGCGAGCTTCAAGACGTTGTTGCGCCGGTCGACGTACACCAGGTGATCCGGCGCGGTCTCGGCGAAGACGTCGCCGGTCCGGTAGTAACCGTCGTCGTCGAACACGCTGGCGGTGGTTTCGGCCCGCTTGTAATAGCCGGGGAACATGTTGGGCGTCTTGAGTAGTAGCTCGCCCCGCGGGTGTGGCCGGTCGGTGGCGTAGTAGCCCAGGTCCGGCACGTCGACCAGCTTGTAGTCGATGACCGGCGGACGCTGAATCTCGCCGTCCAACAAGACCATTCCGGCCTCGGTGGATCCATAGCCGTCCACCAAATGCATCTCGAGCAGCGACTCGACCCACTTCCGCAGCTCGGGGGAGGTCGGTGCCGAGCCGGTCATCGCGAAGATGAAGCGCCCGCCGAGCAGCTCGTTGCGTTGCTCGCTCAAGACCTGCGACTCTGCCACCTGACGATCGGCGCCTTCGGCGGTCCGTCGTCCGACTTCACTTTGGTATTCGCTGTGCAGCATCTCCCAGATCCGCGGCACGAAGTTCAGTTCGGTGGGCCGCACCAGGCGCACGTCCTCCAACAGCGTCGAGAGGTCGCTCTTGGCGGCGAAGAAGGCGGTGCCTCCGTTGCCGAGCGTGCCGTAAAGGGTGCCGCGGCCCATGACATGGCTCATCGGCATGAAGTTCAACGTGATTGACGCGGCACTCGGCCCGAACCAGTTCTTGGTCGAGCGGTTCCACATCTTGGCGACATTGCTCTGCGGGTACATCGCGCCCTTGGGGGCGCCGGTACTGCCGGAGGTGTAGATCAGCAACGCCAGTGGGTCGTCCTCACCATTCTCGACGGCTGGCGCCGCGGGCAGGTTCGCCCCGCGCTCGCGCACCTCGTCGAGGGTCTCGATGGTCAGCGACAGGTCTGTCAGCCGTTCGTGGGCGTTCTGCAGCGCCTCGCGGTTCTCGTCGAGCTCGCTGCGGTAGTCGAAGACCACCAGCCGTCCGGGCGTGTGACCCGCCTCGGCGGCGGCGAGGATCACGTCGACTGCATCCGAGAGGTAGTCAACGCTGGCCGCGAAGAGGGTGGGCTCGGTCTCGAGGACGATCGGCTTCAGTTGCGCGATCGCCGCGCTGGTCTGCAGGGGAACCGACACTGCGTTGACGGCACCGAGTGCGATGTCGATCGTGGCGTAGTCGACGCTGGTGAAGCCCAGGACGGTGACACGGTCACCGGCTGACACCAGTCCGTCGGCCAGCGCGCGGGACAGCTCGTCGACGCGATGGGCCAATTCGCCATAGGTGACGTGAGAGAACCAGGGCATCAGCTTGGCTGATGTCCGCCCCGTCTGCGGGTCTTGGACCAGCTCATACGCGCGCTGCGCCAGCGCGGGTCGGTCGGAGTAACCCTCCAGCACTGCCTTGGTCACCTGGGGGAATCGCGTGCCGGCCGCCTCGATGGCAGCGGAAACGGCTGCATCTGGTCGCGCGGCCGCGAATTCCGGGTCGTTGGCGGCCAACTCTGCGACGCGACGTTCTTGGTCTACTTGGATCTCACTCGACATGTCAGAACCTCACAACTGTGCGCATTGGGAAATCTAATCGTGCGACGCTGCACGTAATGATTACTACGTTAGCAAAGGTAACGATATTCCACATGTCCCAGAATGGTGACGATATGTGACTAATTGCACCGCCCTCGCGCGTCTTGCACCGATCCCGCTCGTCGCGCCGCGGCTGTGTCGACTCCGAGTGCCGCGGGTACCCGCTTCCGATGCGCCGCTGGAATCTCTGCGACCCGACTCGCCGCTTCGGTTCTGGAATTCGGACAGATTGTTGGGAAAAAGCATGTAATCAGCCGGTTTTCGGCGTGGCATACGGTTCACCTTCATGACCCGCACAGATAGGCGTGGCAGGTCGCTCAAGGCCTTCCTGCAGGCGGAGATCGCCGGTGTTGACGTCACGATCGAAGAGATGCGCAAAGCTTGTGGCCTGACGCGGGCCAGCTATTACGGAGAACCCAGCGGCACCGGCCGCGGCTTCGGCGACAGCTTCCCCAACTCCGAAGAGTTGCGGCAGGTGGCCGAGCATTACAAGTTGGGCGAGAACGGGTGGGTCAGCCTGTTGGTCGAATTCGGTTGGCTCCAACCCGTACCCGGCACGCTTCGCATGCCCTTCACCGCCGAACAGCCCGACCAGTTGCAGGCGCCGCCGATCGGTTTCGTCACGCTTCGTGATGCGCTGTCGCGCTATCAGAATGCCTCCGTCCTCATCGTCTCGTCAGACGGAACGGACGTCTCGCTCGCGCCGATACGCCAAGCGCTTCAGGAACAACCCGACGGCTACCTGATGGTGTTCGGCACCACGCCGCCCACCGACAGCTGAACGCCTAGAGCTTGGCCAGCAGACCGGTCAGCACATCGAGGCCTTCGGTGAGCAACTCGTCGCTGATCGTCAGCGGCGGCAGGAAGCGCACGACGTTACCGAATGTGCCTGCCGTCAGAATGATTACGCCCGCGGCAGCTGCCGCGGCGGCCAGCGCGTTGGTCAGCTTGGCGTCGGGTTCGGCGGTGTCGGGCTTGACGAACTCGACGGCGATCATCGCGCCGCGGCCCCGGACGTCGCCGATGCGTTCGTCGGCGGCCTGCAGCGCGTGCAGTCGGTCCTTCATCAGCCGTTCGATCTGGCGGGCCCGATCGATGAGCCCGTCGGCTTCGATGGTGGCAAAGGTGGCCAGCGCCGCCGCGCAGGCCAGCGGATTACCGCCGTACGTGCCGCCGAGGCCGCTGGAATGCGGGGCGTCCACGATTTCGGCGCGACCGGTGACGGCCGACAGCGGCAGACCGTCGGCGATGCCCTTGGCGATGCAGATCAGGTCGGGTTCGATGCCCTCGTGCTCGCAGGCGAACATGGCCCCGGTCCGGGCGATCCCGGTTTGCACCTCGTCGGCGATGAACACCACGTTGTTTTCCCGGCACCAGTCCAGCAGCGCGGGCAGGAATCCCTCGGCGGGGACGATGAAGCCGCCTTCGCCCTGGATGGGCTCGATGACGACCGCGGCCAGGTTGTCGGCGCCCACTTGTTTGGAAATGATGTCGATGGCGCGCCGGGCCGCCAGCTCGCCGTCGGTGGCCATTTCCTTGTCGATCAGCCCGTCACGAAACGGGTAGGACATTGGCGCCCGGTAGATCTCCGGCGCGAACGGACCGAACCCGCTTTTGTACGGCATGGATTTCGCGGTCAGCGCCATCGTCATGTTGGTGCGGCCGTGATACGCGTGGTCGAAGGCCACAACCGCAGATTTCTTGGTGTACGAGCGAGCGATCTTGACGGCGTTCTCCACCGCCTCAGAGCCGGAATTGAACAGCACTGAGCGTTTCTCGCCCGAGCCCGGGGCCAGGCGGTTGAGCTGTTCGGCGACGGCCACGTACTCCTCGTACGGCGTCACCATGAAGCAGGTGTGGGTGAAGTCGGCGACCTGAGCACGCACCGCATCGATCACCCGGGGCGCTGAGCTGCCGATGGTGGTGACCGCGATGCCCGAGCCCAAGTCGATCAGCCGGTTGCCGTCGACGTCCTCGACGATTCCGCCGGCCGCACGGGCGGCGAACACCGGCATGGTCATGCCCACGCCCGCCGACACCGCCGCGGCGCGGCGTCTAGTCAGCTCGAGCGATGCCGGACCCGGGATTTCGGTGGCGAGGTGGCGGCTCTGTTCGATGGCGGACACGCCAAAAGCGTAGCCCGGCGACGACGCGGGCCGCGAGGCTCAACGAGATGACAAGCCCGTGAATCGCGGCCGCGTCGACCGCTTGGTTACGACGCTGCAATCAGCCGGCCGCCGTGTGCCCCAATTCGCGGCAGACATTGCCGTTCGGGTCCCACCACTGACCGGGGGGACAGTTGAGTGCCGGGCCCTGACCAACCGGCCGGCACACATTGCTGTACCCGTCCCAGTACTCGCCAGGCTGGCAGCCCGGCGGGTCGGCCCAGCTCGTCGCCGGCGTTGCGAACGCTACGGCTGCCGCCGCGAGCACCACGGCACCCGAAAATCGGCCGATCAGGTTTCTCATTCGATCCTCCTCGGTAGCCAGCGTGTGAACACACTGGAAAGCGACAACGTCATTCTTGCCACATTCCGGCCAGGATCAAACCCCGAATGCCGGACCGTCGATCGAATCGACCGTAACAAAGGAGCCGACCGGTTCGCGACGAAGTCGGCGTGGTTGCCTGACCGGATACCCCAGCGCGATGATCGCTGCCAGCGCCAGCGGGTCAGGTGCTCCCAGAACAGCTTTCACCTGTGGCTCCGCACGGATCGCGATCGTCGTGATGACGCCGCCAAGACCTTCGTTGCGGGCTGACAGCAGGACGTTCCACGCGAACGGGTAGATGGACGCGCCGCCGGCGAACGTGTACCGGTCCACGTCGCGGTCGATCGCCGCCAACCTCGACAAGTCGGCGAATAAGGCCAGCAATACCGGGGTTTCGTCGAACCTCTCTGCGAAATCGCCTGGTACTGCGGTGTTTTCGGCAGCCAGTGCGCGAGTCTCGGCGTCGCGGTCGTTGGTCGGTGACCACGGTCGCAAACCGGCGGCGGCCAACGCCAGATAATCACGGGAACCGCGCAGGTAAGAATCGCGCAGTCGGCGACGTTTGGCGGCGTCCTTAACGACCACCACCCGCCAGGCCTGCGCGTTACCTCCGCTGGGCGCGAAGCGGGCGGTGTCGAGTACCCGGGCCAACACGACGTCGTCGACGGCCTGGTCGGTGAATTCGCGAACGGCCCCGGTGGTCCGCAACGCCTCGGTCAGTTCCATCGGTCAATGATCCAGCACTGCCAGGGCCTAATGGCACACTGGTGACCGTCATAGGACCTACGGAAAGACCGCTGCCGTCATGAACCAAGCAATTACCTTCCTGCCGATGCTCGCCATCCTGGGGGTGTTCATGTTCTTCGCCTCGAGGCGGCAGAAGCGTGCGATGCAGGCCACCATCAACCTGCACGAGTCGCTGCGGATCGGAGACCAGGTGCAAACCACCTCTGGGTTGCACGCCACCATCACGCGCATCACAGACGACACGGTGGACCTCGAGATCGCCCCGGGCGTGGTGACAACCTGGGTCAAGCTGGCGATTAGGGACCGGATCGAGCCCGAGATCCTGGACACTGGGGCCGACGAGGTTGGCGATCTGGCCGATGACCCGGGGCGACTGCCCAACGACTGAGGTCGGCGGCGCGCCCCGTACCCTTTTCGGTGCGGTCGAACT